>JAZMZV010000247.1:0-13367 GCA_045586185.1 Thermoguttaceae bacterium
TTTCTTGAGTGTCAGCACTCAGAGCCGCCTGCCAATCGTCACGCCAAAGAGCACGCTCAAACGGTAGGCGGGTACTCAATGCTGAAACTTAAGAGAGTCAGGAGAATTTTTTGCGTATCGAAGTCGGCTACTCTGTCAGCATCTTGTTTTTATGTCGGTGTGTTGGTGATCTACGGTTCGGCGGTACTGAGCCAGTCCCTTACGTGTGGTTCCCTTCAACCTACGCTGATTTTTATCGGCTTCGATATTAGGTTTTCAAGCTGTCGACGCCCCCGCGCTGACAGGTTCTATCGGGTTGACATTGCGCTCCGTGCTTTGCCGACTTCACTCGTTGAAGTCCGTTGGTTGACTTCGGCTGCCATACCCCGCGCCCTTCGGCATCTGTTGATATAGCTTACATTGTGTAACCTTGCATTACCTTTAATGTGCGCCCATAGTATACCTTGCATTACGTTTTGTCAAGTCCCACTCCAAAAATTTTTTGAACGAATAAAGCGCGTCGTGACGCCGTTCTTTGGTTGTTCGGGCAGTCAGCGAGAAAATTTTTCACAAAAATTTTTATCGGAGTCGACAAAAAATCTCCTTGTTTAAAATGTAACCTTGCATTATAATTACAAAGATAGGAGGGAGCGATAATGGCGACAAAATCACGGCTTTTAGCCAATAAAAAGTTTCGCGAAAAAAATTACGACGTTATCACTTTTGAGGCAGATAAAGGCAAGCGCGACGCATACAAACAGATAGCCGCTGAATTAGGGATAAGCCTTAGAATGTTGATTCAAATCAGTGTCGAAGAATATGCGCGGACACACGCGGGCGAAAAAATTTCTGTGCCGGTGACGGACGTGACGGCTAAGTCGGTGCCCGAAAAGAAATTGACGGCGGCGGAGCGGCGACTCGTCGAAACGTTTGCGCGGTTGCCTGAAAAGACACGGGCGAAGTTTGCGGGCTTGCTTGAAAACGTGGCAGATCTGGTTGACAACACCGACGATTGAAAGTCATCACTCTCGGCGGCTCGAAAGGCAGGTGAGCGACATGACGGAGCAGGAAAAAATCAACTCGGACGTTCAAATGAAACTGGCAATGCAGGACGCGAAGTTTAACGTGTTCATGCAGGAAATGCGTGACCGTGACAATCAGCGGGCGGAAGACATGCGCGAACTGCGGCAAAAGCACGATGCCGACATGAAGGAAATGAATCAACGGTTTTACGCGAAGTTCGACGCAATGGACGCGAAGTTTGACCGTCTCGGCGACAAAATTCAAAACATGGTGATTGCGGCGGTCGTCGGCTTTGGAGCGATAGCGGCGGCGGTCGGCGGAATTGTTTACGCGGCAGTGGCGGCGGCTCGCTAACTCGTCGGCGGGCAAAAAAAATAAGCCTCCCAAAATTCATGGGGGGCTTTTGTTGTGTCGTCACTCGGCGGTGAAGAATTTTTCATACGCGGCTTTGGCTGTCATCAGAAACTTGCTGAGCAGGTTGTAATACTGCGACTCGCTGATATGCATTTCCCAACAAGTTTTATATCGGTGTTCGCCTTTGCGGTATCGTCGGGCGGCAAGTTCAGTGCAATCGACGCGAAGTCCCGGCAGGGCATAAATCGACGCAATAAAATCTTTGACGGGTTCGGCTTGATCGTGCTCGTGGCGAAAGACAAAATCAACCGGGCGAAACTCGTCCTTGACGCCGCGCATAAAGTTCACCGCCCTTCGTTTCAGTCTCTGAGAATCAGCGATTCGCCGCCGAGGTTAAAGGCATTTGCCAACTTTTCGATTGTCTTGAGCGGCGCAACTCTGTCGGAACAAAGCAAGTTAGCTACCGTCCGCAATGGCAGTCCCGACTTTAGCGCAAGTCTGTGCAAACTCCAACCGCTTTGAACAAACAATTCGCGGGCGAATTTTGAATTGATTTTGAACATGGTCGTCGCCTCCTAAAGTTTCGGATTGTGTTTAACTCGGTCGTGTTCCTCGGCTTGTTTGGCGTCGTTCCAACGGTCAAGCGTGCCCACAAGGTAGCCCGTCACTCGTCTAATGCGTTCAAACTTTTGGTTGTGCGCCGTCCATTGGATGTCAACTTCGTCGTTGTCGCAAAGAGTGACTTTGATTGACGTGACGTTGTCGACGCGTGCTTTAACGAAGTCGGCGTAAGCTTTGAGTTCGTCAAGCGGCGGCGTGAAGTTGGTCGCCGTGACTTTGATTCCTTCATGGTCGATTGTCATTGTTGTTCCTCCGTGATGTGCCCAACAACTTCAAGCTGACTAGGCGAAAATTCATTCAGCGGCTTTTCCTTCAACTTGAATGTGCCTTGCTCAAAAGTAACTGCGGCGTGATAGAAAATTGGCAGTGGTTGATTCGGTGTCATGTCAATTTCTATGATGTCGCCTTCAAAAATCTCTCTGCCGTTGCAGTCGTACAAGCCGCTTGCTAACCAGCCGCGCACGGGATTTTCAATCCAATACGGCTTTTCTTTGTCGTTGAACGGGACAATGTGGCGTTTGATGTTGTGTGTCGGTGATTTCATTGTTCGTTCTCCTTGATCCACTTACATAAAAGTTTTTCAATCAGCGTGGAAAGTTTGGTGTCGGATTTGACGGCTTCGATTTTGGCGCGCTTGACGATTTCGGGCGACAACGTGATTGTGATTCGTTTTTTCATGATTAGGGCTCCTCTTTGCTTAATTCGTTCAACAGATTGTCTAACCACGCTTGAGCGGCGTCGCGGGCGATACCGCACAATCTTTGCTGTTCGTCCAACCACGCGTCACGTTGCTTAAAGTCTTCGTTGGTCGGTGTGCGATAGTCTTCACGTCTGAGAGCTTTCCAGTCAACGGGGAATTTTTCTTTGTTCGGTGTGGCGGCATTGAATCTTTCGACAACGATGTTGTCTGCAGTCACGGCGTAAAATGGGAAATGTCCGTCCCAATGTTCTTTCGTCTCAACTGCCCAATGTTTGATAAGTCGAGGGTTGATGTATTCGTTTTCGCAAGTTTTTAAGTAATTCATGGCGTGATGTCCTCCGTGTCCGGGTAACGGAATCCGTAAAGGTTGAGGAGCCTGCGCATTTCAGCAGCAATTTCTTTGGCGAAAACGTCATGTACACCATTTAAAATTCGCTGCTTTCCATGGATTGGTTGTGCGGTACTTGCGGCTATCATTGTCTTCTTGTATAAAGCCAATAACCGCTCTAAATCGTCAAAAATGTTTGGCATTGTCAATGTCCTCTGTAAGATGGATTATCCCTCGAATAAGCTCTTGGACGTCACGCAAAACCGCTCACCTCTTCAACGCCGCTTTGAAAGATTTGCTTGCTGTGAAATACGGGAGCTTGTAATCGGGGATGTCAATCGGTTCGCCCGTGCGCGGGTTTGTGCCTTTACGAGCGTCACGGTCTCTTACGCCGAAAGTTCCGAATCCCGGCAAAGCAACTACGCCGTGCATTACAATCAATTCGTGTTTGATAATCCCGATGGTTGCGTCAACGGCTTTCGCCGCTTGTGCTGTCGGCATTGAACACTTAAGCGCAACCGCTTCGACAAGGTCTTTTCTGGTCATTTCAATCGCTCCTTTGAACGCGCCAAAGAGGATACCCGATTTGAGTATCCTCCGAGGTCGGTTAATCTTCAAGCCACAAGGCGAAGGCGACGAGCGCGCCAACTCCGCTTGCAAAACCCGCCACATAGCTGTTGATGTCGCAATGAATACAGCTGTAGCCTATCGCGAAGGCGACGGCTCCCGTTGCGACAAGTTTGCCGTGACTTTCGATTAGTTTTCGCATGTCTGAATCTCCTTAAAGAATACTTCCGTCGTCTTCGCTGAACAGCGGGACGGAATTGCAGTCCTCGGCGATATGATGTCCGCGCCGTTTTTTTATCCACCAGTCAAACATATCGTCGCCCGATTCCCACGTGCGCATTTTGTCGCGATTAACTTCAAACGACTTGCGGCAAGCGCGGCGGTAGTAGTCGACAATGGCGGGGAACATTTTCATATCCGACAAAATCTTCTCGTAACTTGCAAAAGGACACAGGACACAACCGATACGTTCAAAGCCCTCGTCGTACAGCGAACAATACGGCAAGTTTCGTTCGCGAATGAATTGCCACACGTCGTCGGTCGTCCAATTTTTGATGACGTGCACGAACTTTCCGGTGCCGTGTCTTTCGGGGTCAACTTGCGGGCGTTTGGCGCGGCGCGGTGATTCTTCGGCGCGAATGCCGGTTATCTTGACGCGTCCTTTACCGCCGCGTTCTTTGAGTTCTTGGCAACAGTAGCGGTATTGGCGCATTGGCGGAATACCTTTTTTGACGATTAACTGCGCCATAGTGTAGCGCGGGCTTTCCTTGATGACGTCGGGGTAATTGTCGCGAATGAAACGCATAAGTTGAGGCGGCTCAACGGTCGTAACGTTATGATGCGCGTCGAACTTGACGCCTGAAATTTTGGCGAGTTCGTGAATGACAACGCTGTCCTTGCCGCCGCTGAAACACAGGTAGTAACCTTCGGGCGGTTCGTGTTCGCGCAGGAGCTTAATCGCGTCGGCAACCTTATCGACAACGCCGAAAAGCGTCTGGTCAATCAGCATTTGCATTGCTCCTTTCGCATTAACTCAAGGATTGCCAATTTCTTTCGGCTGTTTTCGCCTCCTCAAAGTTGATATAGTTGGCGAGGCGAGCGGCGAACTCTTTGGCGTCTGCAAGCGTGTCGAAATATTGAACGTAATCGGTTAAGTCGGTTATAACGATAACCGAAATGCAATGCTTGTGTTCGTAGATGTAATTGGGGCGTCTGATACAAATTTGCTTAATCTTATCATGACGGAGCCACGTTGTTTCGTTGATTTGAACTAGCATTTGTTTTCCTCCGAATTGACTTGGTCAACGGTTTTGCGGATGAAGTCGCGGGCTTCGTCGGTGCTTATGAAGTCGCCGAGATTTTTTTCTATGTCCGCCACAACCGGGTGCTTGTTTGAGGACAGGAACATTGATATAAAACTCTTCGGCAATGTAAGCATTGAGCCACTCGCGGGCTTCTTCAACGGTTCTGAAGTCCCCCAACCAGTTGGTGCAGGACTTATGATGGCGGCTATTCACCGAGACGCTAAAGTAAATTCTTTCGCCGAGTTCGTTGTAGGCGTTGCCGTCCGAATCAATCTTCCACATGGCTTGCCTCCGCGTTGAGTTTGAAGACGGTTTCAGCAATAAAATCGCGGGCTTCGGCTTCGGTTTCCGTGAAAGTCAAAGTCTCCATGCTCTCAATGCCGATAACGTCCGTGTGCTTGATGACGGCAAAGGTGAACGGAATTTTGTCGGCGGTAATTTTCGTGCGAAAGATTTTACCCGTCGGGCAATGCGCGTTGCCGTCGTCATCGATTTGCCAAAGGTCTTTAGCGTATTCGGCGTTTTCGTCGGCGACGAATTTGGCGAGCGCGGCTTTGGCTCCGTCAAGCGTGCCGTACGTTGATTCAATACGAGTTTCGTATTCGTCGTTGACAATGACGGCGGCGCGGGCGTACGCAGTGCAACCGGCGCGTTTGTTTTCGGCGCGTGTGCCGTCTTCGTTAATCTTCCACATAACGAGATTCCTCCGAGTTGAGTTTGGCGACGAACTTGTCAAGCCACGTTTGCGCTGCAGCTTTGCTGTCGAATCGCTCCAACAATTGTTCTTCATAATCGACGACCATACCGTCCCAGCGAACAACCAAACCGAATATCGCGAAAACGCGTCCACGTTCGTCGGCGTAAAAACTTTTGACTTGGTCGGCGTTGATATACCTTCCGGTTGGTGTTTTGATTAATCGCATCGCGTTATTTCCTCCAATTCGATTTCGACGTGTGGTTCGCCGAAAATTTTTCTGCCGCTGAAGTCGGTGATTTGGCGGTCGTCGACGTAACAAACGCCGATAAGCGCGTCCATCACTGCTTTCAAATAATTGTCGCCGTCGCCGATAAATGAAACTTGCGGTTTGGTTCCTTTTTTGGGTCTCGGCTTGTGACGATAAAAATCGGCGTGAATTTTTATTTCGCCCGTAAAAGGTTCCCGTCCGTCCATAGCGCGACGCGCTATCAAGCCGATAGCGTTTTTGAAGTCGGTGTAACGTGCCGAATTGTAGACGCCTTTGGTGTCCGAATTAAAACGCGGTCGCGGGAACGGTACGGGCAAAATCAGCGCGCTGAACTTAATCATATTTGGATTTAATTTCGCCGCTCTTCAAAAGCGAATCAATCATCCAATCGTAGCCGCAAAAGCCGGCTGAATTTTTTAGGCGTTTTTCTTTGGTTTTCTCGCTGACAACTTTAACGCTGACGCAAGCTTCCCAGCCGTCGTTCCAGCGATAGAAATGTTCGCCGACGAGATTTGGCGGCAAGTTTTCAAATTCGGTATCGGTGAAAGAACGAGAGCGAACATAACTGTCATTTTCGCCCGTCCAGTGTCCATTCCACGACGGAACGCCGGTCATCGTCAAAGTAAAAAGCAAATATTTCATTTCGTATCCTCCACATGTCCGACGACTTCAAGGACACACGGCCTGAGTCGCCAGATTGGTCTGTCGTTGATAAAAAACGAGCCGTCTTCAAATGTAACAACGGCAGAATATTCGTCGCTGAAACTGACGCGGTCGCCCTCGAAAATTTCTTTACCGTTGCGGTCGTACAAACCGCTTCCGAGTTCGCCGTTGACTTGTTCCAATTTGGTGACTTTGAGCCCCGTGACGGGATCAAGTACCCGCTGACGGATTGAATGTTTCATTTCGTGTCCTCCTTCAATTCGGAACATTGAATAATTTGCGCCATCATGCCTCGTGTCATTCCCGCTTTTTTAAAATCCGGTACGACAACTTCTTCGCCTTTGGCGGTGAAAATTACGTTGCCGAACTGGAAGTGGAATTTTTTCTTCGGCAATGTAATCGTGTCGTTCTCGAAGACGGCGCGCCCGTTTTTGTCGTAGCTATAAAACTCTTCGGCGATAAGGTCAAGGACGCTGTCGCCCGTGCTGATGATTATGTGCTTGCCGCGAATCTCGACGAAATATTTTTTGCCGTCTTTGTCGGTGCCTCTGTAATTCATTTCGTGTCCTTCTTAAGTTTGAAATCTTCGCTGATGAAATGCATGATGCTTCTGATGTCGTCGACGACATACGCGCCGCGTCTTGCCGTGAATTCGGTTCCGACTTTGTATGTCTGTGTCGAGCGGGTAATCGTGACGGTATCGTCTTCGTAAACTTCCTTGCCGTCGCAGTCGTAGCCGACAAGCTGAGCGACGCTGTCGGGATGAACGCGTTGCCACAAATGCTCGTCGTGGTCATAAATTATCATCCCGTCGGTGCGTTGCCACAAGTCACCGTAATGGAGTTTGCCGTAGGCGTCGCGCCCGCGAAATTTAATCGGTCGTTTCATTTCGTTGCCTCCTGTAATTTTGCTTTCGGCGGCAGGTTGTCCATTAAGCGGGCAACAACTTCGTCGCCGTATTCGCCGATAACAACGTCGCCTTCGTAAACTTCATTGCCCGCCGAATCGTAGCCGACAAGCTGAGCGACGCTGTCGGGCTCAACGGGGCGTTCGTAATATTCGGCTACTATCACCGACTTATTGGGCACAACCACAACCCAATCGTCCAGTCTTTCCCATGTGCGGATAACGAACACTTTTGTTTTCCCGTCCGTTCTGAAATGCGTTTGCAAATCGCCGTAAACGAATTCGCCGTTGTCGATACGTTTGCCGCGAAATTTGATTGTTCGTTTCATGTGAAGTCCTCCTTGTAAAAAGCGATTGGGCGACGGGATTGGGCAATTCTACACATTTGAAGATGATATGTGCCGCCGCCCAAAAGCTGTACCGGCTTAGAATAAAGTTGCCATTGCCTCTTGCCGCTCTCTGACGGGGACGATCCCGCGCGCTTTCAAAAAGTGGTAGATGAATTCGCGCCCGCGTTGCGTCCAGTAGGTGTGCATCCGCGTTTGGTTGCCCGTGAGCAAAGTTTTCGTGACGGTGTAGCCGCGATTGTCGTATTTGCGGTACAAAACCCAAACGTTATCGCGCACGTATTGAATTTGTTCGCTGTTCAAAAGCTTGTTGAAAGTGACGCCGCTCATGCCGTATTCTTTGGCAATAATCGTGACGGGCACCGCGTCTTCGCTCGACAAAACCGCGTCGTAGTAGTCGGCTTTGGGTTGCAAGATCGCATTTTTCGCCCGCTCGTTTTTGAGTTCGGTCGCAAGCTTGATGATAAAGTCGGGATTGAGCAAAACTTTTTCGATTGTGCCGGGCGTCATGTACGCGCCGTGCTTGCGAATCGAAACGGCAACTTCGCCCGTGAGCCACTTGCGGAATTTCTTCGCGTAAGGTTTGCGGCTCGTTATCGTCAAGGCGTACAAACCCGACTCGTTGATGATGCACATAGGTTGTTCACCCCCGCGGGTATCTATTGAAATGATACCCTTTTCGTCGGCGTCGAGACGGGTCAAAGCTTGTGACGGATTGCCGATTTCGAGGACGCGACAAACGTCCGCCGCGACAAACCACGGTTCGCCGTCAATTTCGACGACGCGGACTTGTCCGAATTCGTCATTGTTGAAAAGTTGTATTTCGTTCATTTCGATACCTCCGCCGCGAAAACGTTTTTAAAGCCGGTTGCCGCTTTGACTTCGCGGATAAATTCTTCGCCGTCGCCGTGCCGTTTCGACAGGTGAATCAACCAAATTTCGTCGGGTTCGGTGAGCGTTTTGAGGAAGTTGACTGCTTGGCGAATCGACAGATGATTTTCGCGAACGCGTTCTTTTTGCGCGGTCGAGATGTCGGCTGCCAAAAGCGTCAAAGTCTCGTAGTTCGCTTCAATAAACACTTGCCGAAAGTTTCCGCTTACGTTCGGAACTTCGCCCGCGTCCGTTACGAATAAAATTTCGTCGTCGATTGTGAAGTTGACGGGTTCCGCCGCGTCGTGCTTGACGGGTATCGGCAAAATTTTATGCCCGCAGATGTCAATCGGCTCGTGCGGCTTGATGATGTGAAGGTTATGGCGTTTGACTTTGAGCGCGTCGGCAGTCCCGGCAGTCATGTACATTTCGACGCCGCGTTCCAGAAAATTTCGTGCGCAACTTGCGTGATCGCCGTGTTCGTGCGTTATCAAAATCGCGTCGGGCAGTTTCCAGTTCAGCCGCTCAAGCGTCTTGTGATAGGGCAGTCCGCATTCAAGCAGAATGGTTGCCGTGCCGTCGCAAAACGCGTAGCAATTCGCCTTACTTCCGCTTGCAAGAATTTGAACGTTCACGCGGCAACCCGGCTTTCATCAACCGAAACCGTCAAGCCCGTTTCCGTTACGCGAAACAGAAATTTTTGATTCGGGATGGTGACGAAACTGTTTGACGTGTAACTTTCGGCGTCGTCGAGGAACAGGGGCATTTCCAAGCCGAACTTTTTCTGCAGAGCACGCAAGATGTCCAGAGCCGCCTTGAGTTTTTCGCCTTTCGACAGCGACGAATACGGGACGCCGTTTATCATTGCCGCGCAGTCCTCTTTCGCCTCGCCGTTCGCCAAAAACTTGAAGAGTTTAAAGTTGACATACTCGAATTGCGCGTTGACGCTTGCTTCCGACGCCGCCATTTGTTTGCGACGCTCATTTTCAGCCGCCGCGATTTTGCCTTCAAGTTCGACGATTTGCGCGTTCAAGGATTTTTCGTCGTTAATCAACTCGGCAAGCCGGTCGCGAAGTTTGCCTGCGTTGTCCAAAGCCGCGATTTTCCCGTTGAGGTCGCGAATTTCTTGTTGCAACGGGCGCAGGTCAATCGACGGTGACGCCGACTTTTCCAACTCCGAAAGTTTTTTGCGTGCCTCGGTCAACTGCGTGCGAACATTGGCAAGCTCGCCTTTGAACGTCGCGATTTGTGACGCTGCCGCTTTGCCTTCGGTGATGATGTTCGCTTTTGCCGCGTCGACTTTCGATTTCGGGAGCGGTGCGCCGCAGGTCGGGCAATTCGTCTTGACGCCGTGGAATTTAGCCAAAAGACTTTCGCGAAGGTTTTCTTGACTTTTCAGCTGTCCTGCGAAGAATTTTTCCTGACGGCTGAGCGTGTCGATTGACAGTTTCAACGTTTCGATTTCGGCGCGTCCCGTCGACGATTGAGCCTGCAGGCGTGTGAATTCGTTCGTCTTTTCGTCCAGAAGTTTTTCAAGTTCGCTGATGTCGCCCGTCGGCAGATTGGCAAGTTGACGTTCAAGCTCCGTGATTTTGTGCGGGATTCCCGCCGCCTCGCGTCTCAAAAGTTTTAGTTCGTCGTTGAGCGAAGTCGTATTCGCGGGCAATTTCGTCACCGGCGCGAAATGTTTCAGCAGAAAGTCACGCTGAACTTTCCATTGCAAATTCGGGAATTCGAACGGGTTGAAAAGCAAAGTTCCCGCGCCGCCCGTGAGTTCCAAAACTTTCGCGTTGAATTGCGTTGCCGAAACTTCCAGCCCGTCAATGAACGTGCGATTTTGATTTCGCGGCGTGACGGAGCGTTTGAACGTAACCGTATCGAATTCGATTGTCGCCGTCGGGATTTGCGTTTCGATGGTAATTCCGCGCTCGTCGAAACTTTTGGCGGGTACGCGTCCGAACAGGACGAACGGCAGGATGCTTGCGATTGACGATTTGCCTGCGCCGTTTCGCCCGCTGATTATCACGTCGCGCCCGTTGGCAACGATTTCGCCGTCCGCCAAGCCTTTGAAATTTTGCCAAGTCATTCGTTGAATTTTCATTTTGAAAACCTCCAAAGCGGAGAGTTTGACACTCCCCGCGATTTATGGTTTACTGCCTGTGCAATTATTTTTTTGCCGACTTCGTGTCGGTCGTTTTTTTTTAGAAGGGTTCTTTTTTGATGACTTCGCCCGTTTCGGTGTCAACTTCGGGTTCGTCAAATTCGGATTCGTCGACGTTTTCAAATTCGACAAGACCGAGTTTCGCGACGGGACGGAACGGATTGCCGCCGTTGGTTTTGGTGAGCGGGCTGATTTTGACTTTGATTCCCGTGTGACGAAAATCCTCGTTAATCGCGCTCAAGTCGCCTTTGTATTCCTCTTCGAGTGCCGCCGCCAGCTCGCGCAGTTTTTTGCAACCGCCCCAAAACGCCGTGCCTTCGCCTTCGACGAAGTTGAAAACCGGGACGCTGTCGCCTTTGTAGGTCGCGTAGCTGAGCCCGTTAATCGTGACGACGCCGCCATATTGCTTGATGATGTCGTCGATTTTGATTGTCTGCACGTCCAAAATTTTGTTCGCGATGTTACCGATTTTGCTCATGATTTTTTCCTCCTAAAGTGTTTGAATGTAATAATCTTGAATCGCGTCGCGTTCGACGGATGTCAATTCGTTGTCGGTGCCGAAAATCTGTTCGCGAAAGAATTCATCCAGATCGCGCAGAGTTTCGGGCGGAAGTGAAGGTGTCAGGTGTCGGGTGTCAGGTGTCAGGGTGTTGTCCCCCTGAATCCCGAATCCTGAATCCTGAATCCTTACATTGCATTTCATCTCGTGAAGGCGGTCGATTATGCGTTTGAAACGCTCAAATTCGCTCATGATGTTTTCCCCAAAAGCAGTGCCGGCTTGACGTTCAAGGCGTCGGCAAGTTTCAACACGGTTGCAAGTTGCGGGCGAATTCCGCGCCGTTCGATGCGTTGAATTGTCGCCGCATGAATTCCCGATTTTTCCGCAAGTTCGTCTGCCGAAAGTTCGCGGTCGGTTCGCAGGAATTTCAAGCGCGCTCCGAAATTTTCAGTCATGACGCCTGCGCCTCGACGATACTGATGACTTTAAGCGCGTCGGTTACTCGTTGCGCCGCGTCGAAAAGGATTGTTTCGCAGGCGGTCATTTCGTCGTAACGGGCGCGGTCGAATTCGGGCGTGTCGCGCTTGTCGTAGTACTCGTTGCCTTCAAGCCACGCGTCGCCCGCCGCGTTCCACAGACGCCGTTCAAGCGTTTTGATTTGTTCGTACATTTTCAATTCCTCCTCGATGTTCCTCTGAGTAATACGGGTTTGCAAATTTCGCGAAGTCGGTCGGCAATTCGTGAGCCGTTCAAATTCGCGCCGTCGCTTGCGTTGTTCAAGTGGTCGGCAAGTTCGTCGATTGACAGGTTTGACGTGACGATTGTCCGCCCGGTCGGGTTGTCGTAGCGCATATCCAAAACCTTGCAGAGCGTCGAACCCGCCCATTGGGTTGACTTTTCCATCCCGAAATCGTCAAGCACAACCAAATTCGCCGTCCGCAGTTCGTCAAGCAGATCAAGTTCGCGTCCCTTGCCGTCGAAAGTCGCTTTGATGTCGTCAAGCAAACTCGGAACTTTGATGAAGATAACCGATTTGCCGTCCTGCAAAAACTCCTGCGCTATCAACGCCGCAAGGAAAGTTTTACCCGTGCCGCATTCGCCGAATAAATACGCGCCGATTTTGGAATTCAAGGCTTGTTTGGCGAAGGTGACGGCATTGCGGTTTGAGTTGTCGACTTTGTAATCGTCGAAAGTCTTGCCGATATAGCGCGTTGGAATTCGCGACGAACGGACTTTTTGATTGAGTTCGCGTTGCCTTTTGCGCGTGATGCCGAATTTGCAGGTGTAATAGTTGACGGTTTCCAAATCGCAGGCGAATTCGATTTTCGGGTAACGCCAGCGGTCTTCGGTTTTCGGACAAGTGCCCGTGCAACCTTCGCAAACGGCGGCTTCCTCGGCAACTTTTTCGGCAAGCGATTTGCGGGGGCGGCGTTGAGAGCCCGCGAACTTCGACGTGTCAACCGCCTGCGCCGCTCTCGTAAAGCCAACTGCAGTCGGGCTCGTCGTCGTCGAAACGTCCCTTGCCATCATCTGCGCCCGTTCCTGTTTTAAGAACGCCAGAATTGATTGCTGTTCGCTGAGCGGCAAAGTTGAGAACGTTGGGTCGATTGACGCGGGATTGTCCACCCAATCGAACATTTTTTTCACCTCCTTTCAAAATCGCCTCGAAGTAGTTGTAGTTGATGCCGCGGCGGTTGTCGTTGCTCAAAATCGCCTTGTCCATTGCCGACAGAATTTCGTCGACGCTGTAGGTTTTCAAAAGGGCGGTCAACTTCGCGACAATCAGCATGTCTATCTTGCCGAAAGCCTCCGAAGATTCCCAACGCTCAACCAGCCTGTCAATATCGTAATTAACAGGCGCACGCGCACGCGCTGTTGCCGGTGCTGATAAGTCTTTTGTCTTAACGTCTTCTGTCTTATCGCGCGCGTGTATATTGGGATTTTCAAAAGTGTTCAGCGACTGTTCAGTAAGTGTTCTGCAAGTGTTCAGTAAGTGTTCAGTTGAAAGCGAATAAGTTGTGACGCCGTTTTTCGTTTGGAAGTCGATGAGCTTTTTGTTTTTGAGGACGTTGCGATTTTC
>JAZMZV010000248.1:0-4116 GCA_045586185.1 Thermoguttaceae bacterium
CCGCAGGAACGCGACGCGCCAAACGACACGACGGTCCGGCAACTGGTATCGTTCGGGCGTTTTCCGCACAGAAAATTTTTCGGCGGCGAATCGGCCGAAGACACTGCGGCGATACAAAACGCGCTTGAACTTACGAAACTCGTCGACTTCCAAACGCGGCAAGTTTCTTCGCTTTCGGGCGGCGAACGGCAACGGGCGTGGTTGGCAATGACTTTGGCGCAACGACCGAAAATTTTATTGCTCGACGAACCGACGACTTATCTTGACGTGGCGCATCAACTCGAAGTCATGGACATTGTTGCCGACGCGAATAAAAAATTTTCCGCAACGATAATCATGGTATTGCACGATTTGAATCACGCACGACTTTTCAGCGACGAAATTTTAATCATCAAGGCCGGCAAAAAATTCGCGGCGGGTGCCCCGAAAAAAATTTTAACGGCGAAAACTCTCGGCGAAGTCTTTGACGTGGAGGCGGACACTTTCACAAACTCTGCGGGCGACGAAATAATTTTTCCCGTGCAACGAAAAACCCACTTTTAAAAAGTGGGCAAACAGTTGACGCTTCGCGTCATGGAATCAACCGAAATTATTTTCCCGACGCAACAAAAAAAACCCGACGACCTGTTGACCGACGGGTTAATTTTTTTATGAGAAAAATTTTTATGCGTCTTTGTGTACCGAATCAGTCGCCGTGCTTGACGCGACGAATCCGCCTGCAGTGTTGATGTCAAACGCGCTGTCTGCACCGAACGAAACTGCCGCGCTGTCAACGGGAGCGGCAACCAAGTCGCTCAACGTCGCGTCGATTGAAATCGCGCCGCCGGTGAAGATACCGTCTGCCGTGTCTGAAGCGTCGCCCCAAAGATCTGCGCTTTCGGACATTTCGTCGGTGTCGTAAGAACTCCGGCCGTAATCGTAATGGTAATAATAATGCACGGTCGGATCGTCGCCGAAGACGAAATCGGGCGAGAAAGAATCCGTGTAACGAACGCTGACGGTTGCGCCCGTGTTGAACGTGAGGTCGATGTAGTAGTCGCTCGCGCTGACGTTGGTGAGATTGAAAGCGGTACCGTCGTAGAAATAGATTGTGTCTTCCGCGCCCGCCCGGTAAACGAGGCTGTTTTCGTAGACGCTCAAATCGGCTTCTTCGGCGACGTCGTCGGTGGCGCGATAAGCCGTGCCCCAAGCGTCCGTGCGATAGTTGTAGCCGATTTCGTAGTCGTTGGCGAAACGGAAGGTCGGCGAGAAGTTGTAGTCATAACCGACGGAAAGCATTTCGCCCGTGTTGAACAGGATGTTGATATAGTCGACATCTTCGACGACTCCGACAACGTTGACGGGCAACGTGTCGTACATGGAAATTGTGTTGTCGTAGCCGGCATTGTAGACGAGCGTGTCCAAGAAATTCGACACGGGGAACACCGTTGCTTCGGCGTAATCGGACGCGTCGGAAACGACATTAAAGCCCGCTTCGTAAGCGGTGGTCTCGAAGGCCAATTTGTCTGCCGCAACTTTCTGCCTCCGCCTCAAGTTCTTCCTGTTCCTTAATGGACCGGTAAAGCGCATCGTCGACCGCTTTATCCGAGGAATAGCTCCATGTGTCCAAATCGCGATTGTAGTACATGACATTGCCGTCCGCGAAGTAGAAATCGGGCGACCAATTCGTGCTGTTGTCGACGACGAGTTGTTTGCCGTTGGGGAACAGGAAAATCAAATTGTCGTCGGTGACTTCCGACAAAAGAGTTCCCTCGGTCGAATCGACGTCGTAGAAAACAACCGCGTCGGTGGCCGAAACGTCAAGCAACGCGGTGTTCGTGGCTTGGCTGACATAAAGCGTGTCGACGCCTTCGGTTGCGCTGAAAATGAGCGCGCCTGTCCAGAAAGACTGTGCCGCCGCAATTTCGTCGCCGCTGAGCCATCTGTTGTGCGCCGTGCTGTACATCATTTGTTCGCCGTTGTAGAAATTGAACACGGGCGACACATAGTTGATGTCAAAGTCGAGAACCGCGCCGGTGTCGAATACGAGTGCAAGTGCGGTGTCGTCGGTGCGGAAGGTATGGTATTCGACGATGTTGCCGACGGTCGCGTCGACAAGGTTAATGACGTCCGCCGCGTCGTTTTCAAGCGTGGTGTGAATGAGGCAACTGTAGTCAATCGAATCAATAATGCCGTTTGCATAGTCGTAGTGCGGCACGGTACCCGCAGTCACATTGTTGACGTAGTCTTGCCACGCGACTGCGGCGAAAGCGTCGGCTTCTTCCGCGTCCATTACCGGCGGGAAAACGATGTCGCCCGCTGTTCTCAAGCCGCTTTGAGTGTGGCCGTCGTTGCCGTAGCCGCTACCGGCGTTCGTGCCGCTTTGAGGGTGACCGCGGTTGCTGTAGCCGGTGTCGCTTTTGTTGCCCTCGTTGTTCCCGAAGCGTTGAAGGTCAAAAATAAATTCTGACATTAGGCATTACCTCTCGAAAAATTTTAAACAGTATATCAACCGGTATCTGCCTTGACAAAATTTTTCACGCTTGCGCCGCTAAAAACTACGCGGCTTTTGATTCTCACAAAGAAAAGTAACGTTATCCCCAGAACATGTGCTTTTTCCAGAAAACAATCGCCGCGATAATCGACGCAACCAGCGCAATCGCAATGACAACCGCGAAGCCGTATTCGTATTCGCTCCACGGCACGGGCACGTTCATTCCGAAAAAACTTGCGATAACGGTCGGCACCGCGATAATAATCGTCATTGCCGCCAAAAATTTCATGACCATGTTCTGATTGTTCGAGATTATCGACGAAAAAATATCCGCCATCTGCGACAAAATTTGGCTGTACATCTCAACCATTTCGCGAGCCTGCTTGTTTTCGATAATGACATCTTCGAGTAAGTCTTCGTCCTCTTCGTAAATCTCCAAAATTCCTTCGACGGAACGGCTGTTGCGCAGACGCAAAAGTTTTTCAAAGACCGCGTCATTCGAGCGCAAAGACGCGTTGAAATAAGTCAAGCCGCGTTGCAATTCCATGAGCCGCAAAATATCCGAATTTTTCATTGAGCGGCGCAGTTGCTCTTCAATTTCGTCGGACAGCTTGTTGATTTGCCGCAGATAACGCAGATAAAACGTCGCCGACCGATAGAGAATTTCAAACAGAAATTGCGTGCGCTTGTACGTGTGGAAAAGCCGCGCCGTGCGTTGGTTGAAACTGGACATGACGGGCGTTTCTTCCAGGCAAACCGTGATGATGAATTGTTTCGTCAAGATGATTGCCAGCGGCAGTGTGTCGTAACTTTCTTCCTCGTAGACAATCGGCACGTTCGTCAAAATCATGACCGAATCGCCTTCCGAATCCAAATGCGAGCGTTCTTCCTCGTCCAGTGCGGCGCGCAAAAAATCCGGCTCAACCTGAGTTAGCGAGCTGACTTCGCGCAATTCATACGGCGTCGGGTCGATGATGTTTATCCACGAGCCTTTCTGCAACGTTTTTAGCGTCAACTTCTCCAAATGACCCGATTCCTGCGATTTGTAGACCTCAACCAACGGTATTGACAAGCGCGGCAATTTGTGGTATCGTCGCTCACGTAAAGGAGGTGATACATATGGCATTGAAAATCGGCTTAAACCGAATTTCGGCGGTCGTCGAATTCAGAGACCCCAACGGGAACAAAATTCGCAAGACTTACGGCGGATTGAATCCCGTTCCCGAAGACGAAGGGGCAGGAACAGCAGATCTGACGGTGGTTCAAGAAGCGGCTTTGCTCGCGCAACGGTTCGACACTTATTTTTGGTCGACGACGAACGTCAAATCACTGCGTAAGCTTTTGTCTAACGGCTATTCAATCGAAAGCTTGCAAATCACGCGAAACGCAGACATGCTGTCGGCGACGTAAACCAAAGGAGGTGAGAGATAATGGCAACTTACACAGAAAACAACGAAACGCGACTCATTTTTTCTCTTGCGCGGGACACGTCAACGGCAGAGAGAACAGTTGCGTTGCCCGGCATTCCCGGCGAAGGCGAAGAGGCGACCCGGGTTTTGGAAGCTTTCGGCGAATTCCGCGACGCGTACTTGAATAGCAGAGAACCCGCAAGCGGCGGGTCAGCGACTTTACCGGCAGATTTC
>JAZMZV010000249.1:0-17853 GCA_045586185.1 Thermoguttaceae bacterium
TGATATTTTTCCAGCTCTGCGTTAATCTTGTCTCCCTCTTGCTGTATCTTCGCGATTTTGTCCAGAGTCTTCTGGTCACTGGACCTCACTTGCTGATTATGTATCAGAGCGTTTAATTCCTGATGCAATTGAACCAGACGAAAGCATTTGTCATACGTTAAAGAAACGTCCTGACGGGCAAACTGAATCTGACGCGCAACCTGAGCAATAAACGGCAGATTTTTCTGAACGTTCTTTTGCCAGTCCGGCGTCATGGGGTCTGGCGTCCAGTCCTTGAGTTCAGGAGTCGTTTTAATCCATTCGTTTAACCGTCCTGTTACACGATCCCCGCTTTCCCCGCTGGAATCCTGTTCCAAACGGTTGAGCGCTTCAATAGCGCTGTCGAACAGACGCTCTGTTTTGCGCTGGTCAGACGATTCCGCCGAATTGGTAGCCGATTCAAAATCGGACGTATCGACGCTCGTTCCCGGACAGCCGCACAAAACGAGGCTGACAAACGATAAACCGCATACTGTAACAATATGTTTAATACTCATGGATTCGTTCCTGAAATGTTTATGTGACTAAATATCAACGCTACCAGCGCGATTGCTCCGTTGCCTTGCGGACGGCGTCTTTCATGACCTCTGCCGGGGCGGGTTGATTGAGGAAAAGCCGATACTGTAATTCCGCCTGATGGGCGAACATGTCCAGGCCGGACGCGGTTTTCCAGTTCTTTTTCCGTGCGGATTTCAAAAACAGGGTGTCTTCCGGATTGTAAACGCAGTCGAACGCGCCCAGCGGTTTTGAGGTGGAATTCGCGTTCATCTTTTCCGGGTCAAAGGGGGAAACATTCGACTTGGGATACATTCCCACCGGCGTGCAGTTGACAACCAGGTCGTAGTCGACGTCCACCCGTTTATCCCATGGAACAGCCTTGCCGCCGAGCTTTGCAGCGAGTTCTTCAGCGCGTGGAGCGTCGATGTCGGTAATAACCAAATCGGAGCCGCGCAAGCGCAGACCGGTCGCCACGGCTTTGGCAACGCCGCCTGCGCCCAAAATCAAAGCGACTTTGCCCGCCATGGGCTGTTCTTTGCATTTGTCCAACTTTCCGTCTTTTGAAATAACGATTGGCAGCGGCTCTTTCCAGCCAAAGATGCCGGAAATGGCGTCCATGGCAGCGTTATAGTCTGTATTGTATCCGTATCGTTTCCCGTCTTTCCAGACAATCGTGTTGCACGCGCCGATTTTTGTAACAGCCGGGTCGACGACGTCCAAAAACGGAATGACGGCTACTTTATGCGGAATTGTAACAGACAGTCCCTTGACGTTCAGAGCCGGGGCGTCCTTTTTGATAAACGTTTCCAGCTGATCGGACTCAACCAAAAACGGCAAATAGACGGCGTCCATTTCCTGATCGACGTACGCCGAGTTATGAATCAGCGGCGACATGCTATGCGCGACGGGGTCGGCGATAACGCCAAAAACCGGCGTCGTCTTTTTGATGTAGTCGTACTGATAGAGGTTTTTGACCTGGTCAAAGGAAATCTGCCCCGGGGCGGCGGCGGAATCAGCGTCAGCGCTGGCGTACGTCCACGGCGCGCCGTACGCTCCGCACAGAATCCGCGACGGCGTCCCGAACGGTCCCATGCAAAATGCGATGGTCGGAATGGACGTCTTCCCGATGAGGTTCAAAACCCGGACGTTGTCCGACGGGCAGTTTGCCATCGTACAGATTTTCAATACGTCCGCGTCCAGTTTCGACATCTGTTCCAAAATCTCTTCGATATTGTCCGGCGTCTTTTCAAAATTGTGATACGAAACCACCCGCTTCGTCTTGCCGTACCGCGGAACCTTGCCGGCGATGTCGTATTCCAGATCGACGTAGTCCGCGCCCTCAAAAATAGCGGTGCGAAGCAGAATCAGACGGTCAGCTTCCGAACGCTTGCTCCGTCCCCCGTCTTCTTCGCGGCGGCAGGTAATCAAAATCGGACACGGACGGTCTTTAAGCAGCAATTTGACGTCGGGAACCGTCTGAAGCGCGTCCAACCGGAGCTCGATCAAATCGGCGCCGCGGTCTTTCATGCCTTTACATTCTGCCAGCATAAACCGGTGGCGAGGTCGGGATACTGTTACACAAATCATGAGTTAATTGGGAGTTGGGGTTAGGATTGGATGAAAGGCGGTAATGAAGCGACCAACGGGAGCGGAATTACGCAGTTCGCCGATAGGCGAACCTATAAGCTACTACTGTCCATTCCCTCATCACGGAATCCCCTTGACAATGCCGGGGCCGATAAGCCGCGTCAGCCAAACGGGGAGTTTCTGCCAAACGCGAACGGCTAACCCGTAGCCGCCCTTGTCCGGGCGCATGCAGTCCGGGTCGGTTCCCCGGAGGTAATACTGCCAAAACGACGGGAACGGCTTGGCGCCCCATTGCGCTTTGAACTTGTACGTGGGCGAATCGACAGTCGAACGTCCGAAATCGAACGTCGTCTGTTTATATTCTATCGATTTTTTCAACAATTGCCAATAGAGGAACATGTTGGCGCAGTCCGCGTTGAACTTGCGTTTGCACGACGCGCTGGGAACCTCCACCGTCAGTCGGGAACCGCTCGCGCCGGGCGTGCCGAACGTCAACATGCCTCCCGCGGCGGGTTCTCCCGATGGGCTGTACACGACCGCAAATTGAACGCTTTGCCGGGCGGAGTAGGGCAGGGCGGCAGCGTCAAAAAATGCGTTGCGGTCTTCCGGACGGTTGAACGCGTTACGAATCTGCTTGAACAGGTTGACGGAATACACCGGCGTTCCCAAATCTCGCATATTGACGGCGAATATCTCGTAAAAGTCGGAAATGAGCTGGTCGGAATCGCCCCACTCAACGGTCAGGTTCGCCTTTTCGCCTTTGCGAATCTGGTTTCTCGCCTTGCAGCCGATTGACTTCCACAGCTCGTCTTCCGTTTCCGGCAGAGCCAGACGCATGTGAACCTTTTCCGTTCGGGTAAACGTCAATTTGGGATGAGCGTATTCCCGCTCGCCGCGCAGTTCCAAAAACTTGACCTTGAGCCGGTCGGCTAACTCGCAAGCGGAATCAATCAGCGTAACAGCTGCGTCCGGGGAATCCGTTTGAACGCCGCCGACGTTCAGGTACGGCATACTGACCAGAAACCGTCCGAAAAGGAGCGAATGAACGTATCCCAGCGGAAGCCAGCCGACGGCAGAGCCGGAATCGTCGCGCGCCTCGAGCAAATACGGCGTATGCCCCAAGCCGTCCGACAGCGCGAAAAGCCAGCCCGGGTCGTACGCCAGAGCCGTTTCTCCCTTTTGGAGCAGGAACGCTCTGAACCGTTGGGCGGCTGAGGACAATTCGTCACGTTTTGAAATTACGCTTACGTTCATTCTTCCAAAGAGTCGTATAACGCTCTCATCTTTTCCATTCGTTTATCAAAGCTGAACCGCTCTTCGACGGTTTTTCTGGCGTTGACAGCCAGCGTTCGGCGCAGTTCCGGCGACTCGATCAGTTTTGTCAGCGCGGACTGCAAAGCCGCCTTGTCTTCCATCGGAATAATCAGCCCGTCGACGCCGTCTGTTACAAGTTTCGGAACCCCGGCAACCGCGGTCGCCGTCATTGCCGCGCCCATCGACATCGCCTCCAGGCAGACGTTAGGCAACCCTTCCCGAATCGAGTTGAGAACGAAAATATCCAGGCTGGAATACAGCTTGATCAAGTCCCGTTCAAACCCCGGCAGGGAAACGACGTTGTCCACGCCCAGCCGCTTGGCAAGCGACTCCAGTTCCCCCTTAAGCGACCCTTCGCCGTAAATCGTCAGCCGAATCTCCGGATGAGTTTTGTAAATCTCCGCAACTGTTTCAATCAGCGGGGCGAATCCCTTTTCCTCTTCCAGACGCCCGACAGCCCCGATTCTGACCAACCCGTTTGACGGGACGTCACGGCGTTGGAACATTTCCGTATCGATCGCGTTTTCAATCAGCGTCAGGCGCTCCGGACGGACGCCGATTTTCCGGCACTGTTCGAATAAATCGTCACTGACGCAAATCACCTTGTCATATCGTTTGAGGCAAAAGCGGTCGATCGCGTAGTACAGCGGCGTTTTGGACGTGTGATGCACCCAGCCGTGAACTGTTGTAACAAGTTTCATTTTATGAAACCGGCGCAGAAGCAGCCCGATGGCGTTGGACTTGTAGTCGTGCCCATGCCAGATTTGGACGTCGTTTTCCCGGCAGACTTTGAGCAGTTTTTTCACGACGGAAAAGTCTGTCGCGCCGCGGTCTTCGATGTCGACCAGCGAACACCCCGCCGCCTCGGCTCGCTGACGCAGGACGTCAAACCCGGCGTCTTTGGGCGGACGCATATAGGCGCATAAACAATTGTATCCCCACGGAATCAAAAACCGGGGGGAATTGATTATCGTCTTTTCCGGTCCGCCGCCAGACCCGCTGACAACGCGAACGTGTAAAATGTTTTTCAGGTTTTCGCGCATTGCCCAAAACTCGCTGTTACTCCCACAAGCGGGGCGACCCGATAATCAAAACGTCTCCGACAGACGCGCCCGCGCCAAAATCGACAACAACGTGAACCCGTTTCGCGCCGGCAATCGGAACGTCCAGCTCCTTAATCGGGTCTTGCCCGGAAATCGTCGATTTGAATACGGACTGGTCGTCGGCGAATATTTCCACATCCACCGACCCCTTCGGGCGAACGGAATCGTCTATACCCAACTGCGCCGTCATGCGGGAGAAATTTTGTGACAGACGAAACGTCATGTCCGTTTTGCTGCGAACGCAAACACCCTTGGAAAACGTCTGCCCGCCCGACTTCAAATCCGCGCCGTCGATTCCTTCGTTAAAATGCGGCTGATTGAACTGACGGAGCGCCGTTTCCGGCATTCCTGCCGCGGAAACAAACGGCGACCACGACCACGATTCCAGTTTCATATCGCTGAGATAGAACTCCGGCTCGACGGAAAAGGTTACAGTTTGAATCTCGTTCGCGCCTGTCCCGACGGCGATTTTATGACCCAGCCGGGAAACGGCGCTGAGCGTTCCGTCTGTTACATCCAAAGAGGCAATTGACCAGACGGACCCGGCAGGCGTTTTCCCGACAGCCATCTCCGCCCCCGTCGGCGCGGCAAACGCCCGAACGAGTCGAACGCCAAACGCTTTGGCGCGAGAAACCGGCAGCGACGACCCGTCCAGAACAAACGGGACTTTCTCCTCGGTAATTCCCTCGATATGCCCGCGATGGTATCGCAGCTTGCCGTCCTTTTCGACGATGAGCAAATCGTCCCGCGTTTCCGTCTTGACCATCTCAGACCACTGGTCGTCCATCGCCTTGTCAGAATTAAACCGAACGCTGACCACCTGCGATTCCGGAACTGTTACTTTCGCGCCGTCGAAATCCAGCGTCGCCTGACCGTCTGAAAGCAGGACGTCTTTGACCATCAGCGTCGACCCGTCGGACAGTTCAAGTTGAATCTTCGGCTCTTCGCTGGCTGCCGCCTCGCCGGAAACGGCAATCGACGCAACGTCCGACAGAGCAATCGTTTTCGACTCCCCGGCGCTTTGAACCGTTACAGACACTACCGACAAACTCTCAGGAACGCCTGTTACGTTCGTTCCGTCTTTAAGAGTAAACTGATAGTCCGCCGCCTGCGCTAAAGCGTTCAGAAGCGAAATAAACGACAAAACTAAAAGGATGTATTTTTTCATAGTTAATACCCGGAGTCTTCTTACTACTGCCTACTGCCTATTGTCTATTGCCTATTGCCTAGTTTTCCGTCTCGCTCATTCGTTTAAAGTACTGTTCGATAATATCACGGTAATGAGGCGGGAAGTTCTCCTGAATTTGCTGCAGGTCTTTCTCACGTTCTTTTTCCGGCAAGTCGCCCCAGCCGCCAGAATTGCCGACGTCTTTCCTGTCAACATGCCCTTTTCCTGCCACGCGGCTGGGCGCCTGCTCGCCCTGCGGCGGCTTGGGCTGTGAGTTGGAGGACTGCTGTTGCTGCTGCATCATTTGCTGAAGCTGCTCTTCCAGCTTTTTAATCTGCTCGTCGAGGTCTTTGACGATGCCGTCTTCAATCTCGACGGTTTTCTCGTTGGCGCGGCCGTTGTCCAGCCGCCCGGCGACGTCGCCCATGCGGCGGGAAATATGATCCAGAGATTTTGGTTCCAGCTTTTCCAGGTCCAGAATCATCCGCTGCGCCAGTTCCCGATATCGAGTGGGACTCTCGTTCATGTCGACCAGACGCTTAAGAATCGGAAGCGCCGCTTCCTGATCTAACGACTGGTACTTAACCAGCCCCTGATAGAACAGCAGCGTCGCCGGACAGGGCGAGCTTTCCAGTTTCAAATCCTTAAGCAGTTCTGCCGCGTCGTCAAACAAGCCGTTGTTGGCTAACCGGCGAGCCGCCTGCAGGTTCATGACGTTAACAAGCCATTCCGGCGTTCCCTCCGCTTTGGTCAGAGCCGTTAAATCCGCCATCGGATAGACGCGTTGGGACAGGACGCTTTCCTCAAACAGCGGCGCGTACCGCTGATCGGCGGCGATTACCATCAACGTCAAAACTTCCAGCTCCTGTCCTTCGTCCATTTCCAGCGTTACCTGCTGACGATACTGGTTGACGGCGTTTTGAACGTCTTGAGATACGTTCAACCCAGCCAGCCACTTTTCGTACGGTCCAAACACCTCCGACAGAGCAGGGCGGATAAGAGGAAGATTGTTCACATCCAAGGCGTCCGCAAAGGCGAACCCGGAGAGAGTGGCGAGTAATACGACGATTGAATATAAGCGTTTCATAATTTTGTTTGATAAAAGGAAAATGAAAGGCGGTAACGGAGTGAGCGCAGCGAACGCAGTTACGCTTCCTGCGGTTGGTTCGCCTAACGGCGAAAGCGTAATTACGCTCCCGTTGGTCGCTCCATTACCGCCTACCATTATTCGCACTTACTTGTTCTTTCCAATACTAATATCGTGAAGAATCTGCCGCAGGCGTTCTTCGCGGACGGACAGTTCGTTCAATACGTTGATTACTTCCGGGTCTTCCGCAGCGGCGCCGGTAATGAGCTTTTGGCATCGCTGAGTCGTTTTATTGATTCTCATTTGCATGGAGCGAATCATTTTCAGTTCCGCCAGCTGGTCGACCAGGGCTTCCATCATTTCGCCGCCGGGCGATTCCCCGTCCTGATTTTGCTGTTCCTTGTCCTCCATGTCTTTCAGCTCGCGCTTGATCGCATCGAGGAGTTCTTCCAGCGTCGCGATAATGTTTTCCTGACGCGTCTGGTTGCTTATCCCGACGTTTGCCTTGTTAAACAGTTCGATGACGCCCTCAATGTCCTCGACGGCGCTGGCTAACGCCTCGGTCATGGCGACCGCCGTTCCGTCTTCCTGTAACAAGAGCAGGGCCTTGGTCCCTTCCATAAAGACGTCGTTTTCGCGCCCGGAAAGACGAACCGACTCCACAGACAGCGTCCCGTCAGCGTCTTTCCCGTCGTTCTTTTTGAGCCTTTCGTCCAGACGGAGCGTCGAATCGTAAATCGACTTCTGCAGTTCCAGCATCTTCTTAAACCGGACTTCCAGCTGAGCCAGCTTGCGCTTCTCTTCTTCCTCTCGCAGCTGACGCAGAATCTCTTCCAGCTCCGACTTCGCCTTTTCCAGCTCTCGCAAAGCCTCTTCCTGCTTTTCGACCGCGCCTTCTTTCTGCGCCTGCTCGAGCTTCTTCTGAGCCTCTTCCATCTTCTGCTGCGCTTTTTTCAGACGATCCTGCGGAGTCTCCTCCTTTTGAGAATCGGAATTCTGCTGCTGACCATTCTGCTGCTGACCATTCTGCTGCTGTCCATTCTGCTGCTGTCCATTCTGCTGCTGTCCGTCTTGCTGCTGACCGTCTTGATTTTTCCCGTCTTGATTATCTCCCTCTTTGTTCTCCCCGTCCTGATTCTCAGAGTTCTGGGAGTCTTGGGGCTGACCGGCTTTTTCGTCGGAGTCTATTTTCTGTTTGAGGGATTCCGCCATCTCGGACAGTTTGGTTTGCTGACCGGATAACTTTTGTACGTCATCCGAGTTCATGGTTTGATTCTGCAAGTTTCTCTGACCGGCAATGAGCTTTTCCAGATCCTTTATGTACCCTTTGATGCGCTCTTTTTCAGACTTGACGCGGCGCATGCGGTTTTCCGTTTCCAGAACCTTGAGCAGGTCGTTGAGGTCGGCGCGGAGATCCTTTTGGTTGTCCAGAGCGCGGCTTATTTCGCCGTCTTTGAGCAGGTCGGTCAGCGTCTGGAACTGCGGGTCGATCATCTTCTGCTTGCCCTGAGCGATGACCTTTTTAATCAACTCCGCTCTGTCGGGGTCGGTCAGAGCCGTCGTTTCCGACATACGGAGGAGAATCTCTTCCAGCCGCTTCCATTGGTCGTGAACGATGCGCTGTTTCTCTTCCAGCGACGCCTCTTCGGATGCCTTCGGTTGAGCCGGCTGAGCAGTTTCCGCCGCCTGATCCGGTTTCTGCTCCGCTTCCTGAGCCAAGCCTGTGGAACCAAGCCAAACCAACAGCGCCAACGCGATAGTAGTATATAGTATTCGTTTCATTGTGAATTCAAAGGTTAAAAAGGCAGTAGGCAATAGTCAGTAGGCAGTAGGGCGCAAAGCGCTTCACGAAGTTCAATATCCCTAGCTGTGGGTTTCAACCCACTGAGGCAAAAGAAAGTAGTAAGAAGGTTCAAACTATTGCCTACTGCCTACTGCCTATTGCCTCCCCACTCGCAACTATATTAATATATAATTATAACCCCAAATGAGATTTTGTACAAGGGGACGGGCAAGTTTTTTTTCGAATTTTGGGCGCTCGAAAATATTCAAGTAAAAACAGACAAGATGAGAACCAGAGTCGCGTCCCGGAGGGGACGCCATTTCTATAACCGTCGACTTTAGTCTACGGGCGGCGCAGCCCTCTACGCTCCCTCCTAATCGAGTCTGTCTCTTTTTCCCAGGAATCTGAAAATAATCTTTAAGACTATATAAAGGGCGAACAAATTGTAAATGGCAAACAGAACAAAGGGAAGCCATTGGAGAATAAAAATCTGGAGTGAGGTCGGCGCGCGGAATAAATGATCTACAAGAAAATCCAATTGTATCATATCTCTGCTATAAGTTTTTAAACACGCATAGAAACTAAAGTAATGAACAAAAAGAACGACAAATATAAGACGTCTGTCGTAACGAATAGCTAAAATGTACACTGCATATAATACTAAAGCTAACGGACAAAAAATTCCTCCGGGACCGTATACAAGAAATAACGGAAGATACGTTCCATCCCCTCCCGCAGCCCACTCTATACACGGATACAACGGTGCAAGGGACATCGCGATTCCAATCGCGATTGCAATTATGTTTTTGTATAACGGTTTCATATTTTGCGCTTCTCCGATTTATTCCAAATCGTCTTTTGTTTTCCCGCCATGCTCTCTGAGCCATTGAACTGACTTATCACTACCTGCATTAATGGCTTTATCCAAAGGCGTCTCTCCATCGCTGTCTGTCGCATTGACATCCAAACCCTGTTCAACGAGCCATTGAACAACCTCGACAGAATTTCTCATGGCAGCCCAATGTAAAACTGTCATTCCATCGTTGTCTTTCGCATTGACATCCGCGCCCTGTTCAACCACCCATTGAACAACCTTCAAATCGCCGCCATGGACGGCAGTATGCAAAACGGTTACGCCTTTGTCATTTTTTGCGTTGACGTCCAATCCCTGTTTAACCAGCCATTCAGCAAGCGCCAGATTATAGCTGGCAACGGCTAAATGCAAGGTTGTTCCTCCATCGTAGACTCTTTCATGGACGTCCAATCCATATTCAGACAGCCATTGAACTATTTCTAAAGAACTGTTTCTATTTATAGCGGCATAATGCAAGGCGTTATATCCGTCTTTGTTTTTTGCTTTGACGTCCGCGCCCAAGGCAACCAGACATTTAACCTGTATTAAAGAGTCATTATAAATAGCATAATCCAAGAGAGTATCGCCTAGAGGAGTTTTATAAAATCGAACGATAGCTGATAATATTAAAAAGCAAACGACGATTACGGTTAATGCGATAAAAACGTATTTTGCAATATTTGTCTTTTGCATAACATCTCCTTTTCCACTTCTCCGATTTATTCCAAATCGTCTTTTGTTCTCCCGCCATGCTCTCTGAGCCATTGAACTGACTTATCACTACCTGCATTAATGGCTTTATCCAAAGGCGTCTCTCCATCGCTGTCTGTCGCATTGACATCCAACCCCTGTTCAACAAGCCATTGAATAACCTCGACAGAATCTCTCATGGCAGCCCAATGCATGACTGTCCTTCCAAACTTGTCTTTTTCATTGATATCCAATCCCTGTTCAACGAGCCATTGAACCATTTCTAAATGACCTCTCCATGCGGCTGAATGCAAGACGGTTACTTCGTTGTTATCTTTTGCGTTGACGTCTACTCCCTGTTCAACCAGCCACTTAACAAGCTCCAGATTACCGCTGTCAGCGGCTAAATGCAAAACTGTCTCTCCATCAGTGACTTTTTCGTTGACGTCCGCGCCATGTTCAGCCAGCCATTGAACTATTTCTAAAGAACCGTTGAAAGCTGCATTTTGTATGGCTGTTAATCCAGCATAGCCTTTTGCTTTGACATCCGCGCCCAAGGCGACCAGGCATTTAACCTGTGTTAAAGAGTTATTATCAATAGCATAATTAAGGAGAGAGTTACCGTCAGAATCTTTATAAAATCGAACGATAAGCGTCAATATTAAAAAGCAAACGACGAGAACGGTTAATGCGATAAAAACGTATTTTGCAATATTTGTCTTTTGCATAACATCTCCTTAGGCGCGGATACGAGAGAACAAACGCTGATCTCTTATCTTGTTTTCTTGAATTATAGCGCCAATCCCGGTTCGGTACAATAGGGCGCTAAAGAGTACACGCAAAGAACAGCGGTTATGGAACGTCCGTTAAAAGCTCACGCCAAGTTCGCGAAGTTTTTAAACACGAAAAACACGAAAAGAACGAAAAAACACGAAAATTTTAAAAAATATTTTTTAAAAACACTTTCGTCTCTTTCGCTTATTTCGTGTATTTCGTGTTTAATAACCCAATGATGCGCGAATGATGATTGAATTGCCAATTAACCAATCGGCGAAAATCCGTCTAATCCGTAAAATCAGTGTGCGGATTGACCCGCGCATAACCAACGAGCAATTATTGCGCCGCGGAACGCGAGCCGTTGGGACCGGCGCCGATCGGGACGCCGTTGGGCAGCGGTCGGGCGGCGACGCGGTACCCGGAATCGTACAGGTATTTCTCAATCTCCTGGAACTGGACGAAACTGTCTTCGTAAACCCAGACGGTTATAACCGTCGTGGCGGGATTGTTCTTCCGAAGCAGTTTCTGGAACGAAGATTCCATGCTTTCCATCGCCTCGTCGACCGTCTCGCCCACTTCTTCAGAAACCGGAATAAACCGGACGTCGACAGCGGCTCGGTTATTTTCTTTCCAGGCGGCTCCTTCCAGAAAGAAATCGTCGAACGGTCCGACGGTTCCGGTAACCCGTCCCCCGTCCCACATGATTTTGGAATTGCCCGGCGACATAACAACCTGTTTGAACGCTTCAATAAGCTTTTCCGACGGGATACAGGCAACGCGCCCTTTTTTGACCTGAATCCAGACCTCGCTTTTGTCCACCTGTTTGCTGATAGCGGTCGGGTAACATTCGAGCTTTTTCACGTCCGGCTTTTTCTGCGACATCTCGTACCCGATGCTCTTTTCGAGTTCCTGAACCTCAGTCGACTTTTGCGCTATTTTCTGCTGTAAATCGAACTTCTCCTTTTCCGCCTCCGAGAGCTTTTCGCGTTTGGATTCGATTTCCTTTTTCGCCTCTTCCGTCGCCTGAGCGATTTCCGCCCGAGTTTGATTTAACGCCTGCGCCTGCGCGTCCACCAGAGCAATTGTCTTTTGCGTTTCCAAAGCGTGCGACTCCATCGACGCCGCTTCCGACGCCGCCTGTTCCACCTGCTTTTCGAGTTGCGAGTTGCGAGTAGCGAGTTGCGAGTCAAGAGCTTCGCTTTGCGACTGTTCTTCCTCAACAGCAACCGGATGAGCGATTACATGCTGAACCCGGGCGCCAACCAGCGCGGTAAGAATAATCAAAATACCGACAATATTCGCCACGACGTCAAGGAAGGAGTCCTGCCCTGCGCCGAGTGATTCGTCGTTAGAATTAGGTTTGTTGGTTCTGTACATATTGATTAGTGGTTAGTGGTAAGTGGTTAGTAGTTAGTGATAAGAAAGTACAACGCTTGCGTCCTTACCACTTACCACTCAAAACTAACCACTTCCATTTATTGTTCTATTTCAACGCCGCTGTCCGTCAGGGCGGAACGGAGTTCTTTAACGCGCGGTTCCGCGCCCGGTTTGACAGACAGTTTCAAATACGGCTTCCAGTAGGAATTCGTACCAGCATCGCCCCACGCCGACGTCTGACCGCGAACGGTTCGGATCAGCCCTTCAACGACAGTGTCCGAAACGTTCCCATAAAACGGCAGCCGAATCGGTTTTTCCGACGTCATGGCGGGATAGACGACAAAGCAGTCCGGCTCGACGTCAACGCGAACGGCGCGGGAAATGGAAAGCGCTCTGGGATGATGTTCCGGAACCGCCCAGTTGGGACCTAACCGCTGCGACAAACTGCGCTGATGTTTGTCGTGTTCGTTGTCCTTCTTCACAAATTCCGCCGGGTCAACGTTGACTTTCGCCGCCACCTGCGGCTTGCCGGAGCTGTCCGTATACGCCATTCCCATCTGTCCTGTAACAGGACTGGAAGAGTTGCGAGTTGCGAGTTGCGAGTTGCGAGAGTCGTTCTGTCCCGGGATTGGCGGAACTTCCGGCGGGGGAGGCAGAAGCGGATTGTATTGCATATCCGACTGCTGACCGCCTTGTCCGGCTTGACCGGTTCTCTGTCCCGACGTCGGCGCTTTAGCTGTTACGCTTTTCACGCCGACGGGGTCGGAAGAATTCCTGCCGGTTCCTGTCAAGAGCGGGTTCGATCCCAGAGCGTTGCTGGACGGGTCGATGTTTTCCGCTTCCGTCAGACCGCCAAAGACGCTGTTCGACACGGATTTTGCCGTCTCGTTCTGCGCGGTTTCCAGCGGCAGATACACGCCGGTTGAAAGTTGCGAGTTGCGAGTTGCGAGTTGCGAGTTGAGTCCGGTTCCGCCCAAGCCAGCAGAAGAAAAGCCCTCTGCGTCCTGCTGACCGGGAGAAAGTTGCGAGTTGCGAGTTGCGAGTTGCGAGGATCCTGTTGCGAGTTGCGAGTTGAGTCCGTTTCCTCCCATGCCATTTCCGCCGCCTATGCCGTTTCCGCCAATTCCGCCGTTTCCGCCAACGTCAGGCGTTCCCATTACAATTGAAGGACTGCCAGGATTGCCGGGCGTTCCGTTTCCAGAAAAATTATATCCGGTTCCGTAGGGTCCGGAATTGACGGCGGACGCTGCGCCGGGCGCTCCGTCGGGAACGCCGCCAGAGCCGACGCCGGGATTCCCGCCGGATCGGCTGTTACGCAACACTTCCGCTACGCGGCTGGAACCGTCCAGGCTGACCGCTTCTCGCGCGCCGGCGCCGTTGACCCGGTACACGACGGGGCCGTTGGCTGACCCTTCCATCGCGGGAGCCATCTTTGCCATTTCCCGCATGTTGATTCGCGCTCTGTCGACCGCTTCCTGAATGGCGGCTGTCATCTCGGAATCTTCCGGCGGGTAAACCAAATCGTCCGCCTGTTTTTCGCCGATGAGCTTGTATCCGAAATCGTCTCCAAAAGCGGAAATCGCCATTCGCGCCGCGTAGTAATATTCAATCCCGTCCGGACGAACCAGAATCAGCGGGTACGGCTCCCCGTCTTCAACCGGGTCAAAGGCGTTTTGCTTGAGCAGATATTCTCTCTTGGCGCGCATGGCGGCTTCCAGCGGAGATCCCAGCGACAAATTACAGGCGAAGTCGCTGGCGGTGAGATAAATTTCCTCCGGCTGAAGAACAACGCCGTGAGACGTACAGACGACGTAAATCGGGTATCGGTTTGTATTGTACTGACCTTTATGCGGAATGACCGCCAGACCGGGCTTGGTGTCACGGTTTTTCTCTCGAAGCCCTTCCAGTTCCTTCTTCTTGTCGGCAAGTTCCGATTCCATGCTGGCAAGCTGCTCTTTGAGAAATTCCGTATCGAGAGCTTCCAGCTGACCGCCGAGCTTTAAAGCGTCGTTGCGAAGCAGTTCGACTTGCGTTCGCAAATCGCCCAACTCGGATTCGATCCCGCTCAGCGCCAGACGCGACGCCGTCAGCCGGGAATTGAGCTGTTCCTGAATCTCCCGAATTCGCTTTTTCTTTTCCTCGATTTGCGCCAGAAGCTGCTCGTAGTCCGGCTTTTCAACGTCCTCGGAAACGACGCTTTTCTCTTCTTCCTTTTGATCGAGTTCTTCCTGCTGTTCGTTTAACGCCTCCTGCCGTTCGTGCTTTGCCAAGTCCGCCATGATGAGCAAAACGCCCAGCAGCGATCCCATCGTACACAGCAAGACCGCCAAAAAAGGAAACAGCGATACCGGGTTTCCTTTGGCTGACGAGTTTCGGCGGGAAGAAGTGAAGGACATAAAGTGTTTTTAAGGAAGGCGGAGGGGGTTATAGTTAGGTGTGAGGAGTGAGGAGTTGAAAGAAAACGATTTCTCGCAACTCGCAACTCGCAACTTTTTACGCGGCGTCTTTAAGCCGAACGTTTGTCTGGTTCATTCTGGACGCCAGCATTTCCACGGCGGCTGCCAAATTGACAGCGGCGTTTTCAAAGCTTCTAGCTCCAGCCAGAACGTTCATATTCTGGCTCATCGTCTTTTGGAGTTCTATAACATTTTCTGCAGCGGCATTAATCTTGGACAGCTGCGCCGTCTGGAGAGCGATCTCTTTTTGTGCGGACGTCAAAGCGGAAACGGAATCGGTAAATCCTTCGGCGGACTGTTTCATCTTTTCAGCCGTCCGATCCTGAATCTGAGCCAGGTCGGCAAGTAAAACCTGATTTTGCTGCGTCATCGTCTGGTCAACAGCTCGAGAAATGGAATCCGTGAGAACCTCGTTGAGAGCCGCCGCCAGGTTTCTCCGCAGCGCGTCGCCGGTCTGTTCCAACCGGTTTTGCCATTGAGAATCCGCAACGCTTAACGCCTCCTGCCAAATCGCCGACTGATGAGCGATCATCTCTTTTACGGACTCGACCATGCTTTCCAACATTCGACGCAGCGACGTCAGTTCGCCGTCCGGCGTGTTGGGAATGACCTCAAAGCGTCCCGCCAACTCGCGGCTGGCGATTTTATCGACGGTGGAAATCAAGTCGTTTTCCCGCCCCTCGACAACGTACTGAGTAAACATCAAAACCATCGACAGCGCCAACGCCAGCGCGGTCGTATCGAACGCGACGCTCAACCCGGCAAGCATTTTCTTTAACGAATCGCCGCCGTCAACGCTCACGCCCAACTCGCCCATAGCAACGGTAATCCCGATAACGGTGCCCAAAAAGCCCAAAATCGGAATAGCCCAAACGATAATCCGGGACAGCGCGTAACTCTGATGCATTGCGGCAGAGTCCATGTCCGACAGGTACTTCAGTTCGTCTTCCAAACCCTCGGCAGAGCCGTTGCGGCTGACGTAGCTTAACGCAGAACGGAACCGACCAATCAGGTACGAATTCTGTTTGGACGAGGACAGGGTGTCAAGCTGATTGAGCATCGGCGTTGCCGCCAGGGGCGGAACCGGTTTGCTGACCGCGCCAAAAAGCCCTTTCGACGTGAACCCGCGCTGACGCATGACGTCAAAGCCCTTGATTATCAACGCGGACAGCCCCACGAAAAACAAAATCGCTTCAAAGTACTCAACCGGGTGCCCGGCGAAATAGCGAACTATCAGATCGTTGTTTATCACGCCTTTGTGAAGCAGCGTATAAAAAATTGCACATGTCGTACACCCCCACAGCAGAGGCGATTTCATCACGGAGGCGAAAAACTTTATCAATGCCATTTGGATTATTCCTTCTAACCGTTAAACTTTACGATTAAAACGCAATTCAGTCAAAAAAATTCAATAAAAACCCGGGAACGGACAAAAGTCAATTTAATTAAACGTCGATTTAATTAAAATAAAACTTTTTCAGGGAGATACCCAATCCCCTCATTCAAAATAAAGCCTCGTTCCCGGGGGGGAAGCAGTCCGATAAGCAGTTCTCATCGGACTGCGCTTTTTTACTATTAGCTCCTAGCTTCCAGCCCCTAGTTTCTAGCTTATTTATTCAATTTCTAACGTTAACCGTTAAAAACTGAGAACCACAAACGCGCAAGCTAATAACTAGCGGCTAACAGCTAGCGGCTTCTTTTTTTATTTGGACAGTACCGCGCCATGCACTTGGACGTCTCCCAAAAGTCAACGCTCTTGACAGGCAAGCCCATCTTCTGAGCCTGACGATAAATCAGCGTGGCGAAATGTTCGGACGTCGGATTGGAATCGACGCTCACGCAGTCCACGCCTGCCTTGACCAGAATCGGCAACAGAGGGTCAGCGGAGTTGAGAATCGTTTTGTGATCCCAGTTCTCCTCGACCCAGCTTTCGATGGTGTGCTTCATCTGATGGAAATCGACGCTCAAGCCGGACACGTCGAGCGACTCCTGCGCCAGGGTAACGCGAACGACGCCGTTGTGCCCATGCAGGTTGCCGCACTTGCCGTCGTAGCGCCAAAGCCGGTGCGTATAACTAAACTCAAATTCTCTGGAAACCTCGTACATAATTGACTTGTCCGCTTATAGCGGTTTTAACGACTTTGTCATATATAACGATTTTTCACAACACTTTAACCGATTTCCCATGTTTAGTAAATAGCAAAATGAGGGTTTTCACGTCTGAAAAAGTTGATTTAAAAGAAAATCTTCAAAAATTTCCTATTTTTTAATTCACAATTTCAAATTATGAGTTATAAATAATAGCGGTAAGTTTTAAACAGAAAGCGGTAAGGACGAAAACGCCTCAAGTCGTCTTTACCGACGACGTCTAAACTTTTTTCAAAAAAATCCTGAGATTTCGAAATAAAAATCTTGATTTTTTTCGAAAAAGTGTTTAAAATAATAAAAGGAATGTATATAAACAAACGCGGTTTTAGAATTTTCCTTTTATTTTATTACATTGATGATTAACAAAAATCTGCTGTGGCTTCTGCCGGTGGCTTTGATAATCGCAGCGTTGTTTTGCTTTCAGAACAACAATGCGGCGGAAAACATATCCAGTTCCGGAATCGTAACTACAGCAGGCGAATGGTTCGGCTTTTCCGAAACTGTAGATAACAAGTATCAGCAGATTACCGTTATCGATTCCAACAGAAAAGTAATGGCTGTTTATCAGGTCGATCTTGCCAGCGGAGCAATTAAAGTGTGCGCCGTTCGCAAGCTCGCCTACGACATGCAAATAGAGAATTTAAATACGCAAAAACCTTTGCCTCGCGAGATTCGCCAGTTGCTGGAATCCCAATGAAATTCTCGAAGGCAAAATTTATAGCTTAACTCAATTTAAGGTTCAGTTATGGAAAACAGGTTATATTCGATTGACGAAGTTGCTCAACTGATGGGCAAAACGCCGGCAGAAATTAACGAGTTGCGCATGCAGGGCAAAATCTACGGCATGCGAGACGGCAATTCATGGAAATTCAAAGGTCCGGACGTCGAAAAGCTTCTCCACCCGGTTCAGGAACAAGCCTACGATGAAGATTACGCACTGGCTGGCGACAGCGGTCTGTCTTTAGACTCCGCG
>JAZMZV010000250.1:0-23398 GCA_045586185.1 Thermoguttaceae bacterium
CTTCTTATTGCTTAATATGCTTATATACAAGCATATTTCTATTTTGTTACATTATATAGGAATGCTATATATAGCCATTTGTTACATTTTAACCAAAAAACGCCATTCTTTGCGACGAAGTCAAAATAGAGTTAATGCAATAGTTAGCCCTATTTTTACGGTATATTTCACGTTAAAATAGGCAAACCTTCAAAATAGCCGATTTATCAACAGGTTATCCACAAAAAACGGTTAAAAATGAGGGTCAAATATAGCAGGGTCAAAAATTTTATGTTACAAAACAGGGCGTTTTTATAGTGTACAAAATAGCACTATTCTGTCACATAGCTGTAACACTTCGACCAGCCGAACTTCAAAAAAGCGTGCATTAAAATCGGCTGCCGGAGCAAAAACCTCGCCTATATATTATCGCGTGTAAATATAATATATGCAAGATTTTATGCAACTGCCGGAGCCGTGCCTTTGGATATAATAATATATAATATATATAATATAATATCGCGCCAATGTATTAACATAATATTATTATAATACGTTGAATAACATTAACCTAATACATACAATCAAAAGACTGTATGACTAACATTAATCTTAGACAACAACCAAACCCCTTAAGTTATGGTATCAGAAAAGATTTTTGCCAACTCCTGAATAAAAAAATTTTTCTGATTTCGCGATATAAAAGAGGCTTTTTGATTTTCGCCCCAGAAAAACGCGCTTTTTAGGAATTTTCGCCCATGATTTTTTAATCGCGCCTGACACCTGACCGGAGGAGTTTTGCCCAGCGGGATTTTATTTTTATATATTTAAAATCGTGATGTATCCACAGGAGTTTTTGCCCAGCCGAAGGAGTTGCCCCCATAGGAGTTTTTGCCCTATAGGGGTTTCGCCTATATGAACGCGGACGACGCGCCAACGCTTACGCGCAAACATATAATTCATTATTATATATTCATAACGCCTATTGTCAATATAGGGTATAATAAACTGCCTTTATTATTTTTGCAATGGTATTTATATATTGATTTTGGATACCAGCATTAGGTTCTGTATTGAAATCTATAGTATGAAATCAATATCTATTACCCTTATTGTACGCATATATGTATAGTATACTGCCTATATATGTATATACTCGCGCATACATACACCTTAATTTAAGCGCTATATCCCCAATTTAAGCGCTTAGTCCCATTTTTGAGCGCATGTCCCCATTTTTGAAATTGATTCCGAAAAATATTCTGGGTATCCAAAGAGTTGTTGCGTATTTTGCAATAACTGAATACCCTTTATATTTCGCGCCCATGTCCCTATTTTTGAAAACGTTTCTAAAAATAATTTACACAAACTTTTCCGATTATGTGTAAAATTTTCGAGAAATTTACACAAAAATTTAATAATCCCTCTTGACAAGTCCGATAAGTACGGTATACTTTTAGCATAATCAACGATGGATTGATTAGAATTTGTTCAACATTTAACAAAAGGAGAAATAAAAATGATCACTCTTTATCCGAAAACTAACGACAAGGCGGAAAAGACGGCAGTCGTCGAGTACGATGGAGAAAAAATCCTCATCAACAACCAAAACATTGACGCAGGCAAAATCTTTTACCAAAAAGCCTGTTATGGAAATTGTGGCGACAAACTCTATCTGCACGCTGGCGATAACACCTATCTGTTTACAATGACAGAGGGCTTTTGGAACATGTACTATGACGCTGGCGCTGACGCTAGAACGCAACCGATTAAACCTGACTTCTCTCACATTATCGCCGGAATCGTCGAGTTGTTTGAAATTGAAGATGTCAGCTGGGCGAATTAAGAGAAATTAAACAGCAGGCGCGGCTGACGTGGATTGAAACATTGTGTATAAGAGTTATTTACTCGCGTTGTCCCGCTTCGGCGGGTGGATTGAAACATTGTCGGTTGTTATTACGTTTTTGTCGTCAGTCGCGCTTTTATTACATTTGAAACCATTTATACAGGAGATTTGATTCATGATTGCAAAAGAAAAGCAAACACCGTACTATGCAATGGGACGATTTGTCGCCCTGTTCAACGCATTTTCAGGAGAGGACGTTTCAACGCAACTTCGGCGCGTGAGTAAAATTCAGGACGAGTCGCCGCAGTTCGCTCTGTTGCCGTTGTTTAAGAAGTGTCTTGACCTGCAACTGCAAAAGAAATGCCCTGAAATTCTGGAAGTCATCGACATGATCCAGCCGGACGACGTGCCAGAGCGATTCTCGCTTGAACAGCTGGGGCAGTTTCAGTTAGGATACTTCCATCAGCAGAAAGTAATTTACGACGACAAACCAGGCAAGGAGGAAGAACTTGAAACAGCAGAAGCCTAATAACTCCGTCCGAAAGTTTGTCAACCTGACGCCGGAACTGGCGGAAGTGATTGAATCCGTAGCGAAAGAGAACGGCGAAACATTTAGCGCGTTCATGAGGGCGGCTGCGTTGGCGAGGTTGCAAGTGTTTATTGAACTCAACACCGCCAAAGTCCATTTGAGCCAGAAGTCAAAATAAATAATTTTGCCTCCATTTCTGCCTTCAATCCCCTGTTTTCATAGCAGGGGATTTTTATTTTAAAATCATGCGCGAGAACCCCTCTATTTGCCTTTCTGTGGGGCGGTTTAATTGAGGGAGTATAATTTATCGTCCGCGCATTGATCGGCTGTCTGTAGCCAAACTGTGTTATTTCTCAAACTGTCTCAGGCTGTCGTAAACGTCGCTTCCGTCTGCGTCATTGATATGTTTCCGAATTTCCGCAACGATTTTAGTCAAAAACTCATCAACCGTACAATCAGCAACGAAGGTAACAGGAGCGTTGTGAAAATATTTGTACGCGATTGTTTTAAGCTGTTCGTCTGAAAGTTCCCGGACGTAGCAGTTCGATTCGGAGGAATAAATTTCTCCTTCGTGCGGATTCCATTGATCTTTAATACATTTGTCGTACATAAATCCGTGAACAGCGCTTTTAAGCGAAAGAATCATTGTAAGGTCTCCTTGTATGTGTATGATAAACAACAATAATATAATTTACGATTATAATCAAAATTTGGTTCAAACGGTGTCCCGTTTTTTAACGGCGTCCCGCCCCCTATAATGTATACATAAGAAAATATATATAAATAAATAAAAATATAGATTATATATCTTTAAAGAGACGTGGGACAGCGGGACGCCATTTTTATAAACGTTTATTTTACAAAGTTTTAAGTTCATTTTTTCGCGGGACGCCGTTGCCTTTTCGCGGGACGCCATTTGCCTTTTTTTGGCGTTTTTTTCCAAATGGCGTCCCACCGCGTCCCGCCCGCGTCCCCCCTTTTGGGACGCCGTTGACGTCAATAAAAAAGCTCCCGTTGCAGGGAGCTTTGATTCAGCAAACTTTGTACAGTAAAATTGCCGCGCCGTTTGCGCTTTTACCATTCTCAACTCTTATAAGTCCTTTTGATATAAGGTTATTGAGTATTTCAACCAGCTCTTTTTTCCCTTCTTTTGTCCTGTATCGCCTCAACTTCCTGTAAATATCGCGGACTGTCATTCCGTCTTTGGAGTTTGCAATAGCAGTCAGAATTTCGTTTGACTTCACGTCCTCGGATTTTGTATCTGTAAAATGGAGAAGTTCATAACAGATCAAACTCTCTGTAGTAAACCAATCGGCAATAGTTCTGGCGCAATGCCAAACTTGTTTACTGATTTTTTTCGGAAGCGCGAAGTCGTCTTTTACATAAACGGTAACGGGAAGTCCGTTCTGTGGACTCGGTCGCGTTTCTGGTCTCGGCGGTCGCTGTTGCCATTCGTAAGCCGCTTCAATGCAATGGAGGATAATTGCAATTCTCGGCGTCAGTTCCAGAGATTTTGACAAGAACCCGGCAACGGCGTCTGTAGAGTTGGAAGGTTCGCTGACGATAGCGGAGTTTTCCTCTCTCATGTCTTGCCATTCCTCAATAATTTCGTCCGGGACTTTCAGTTCTGTGTATTGCAGCAGCGGTCTGTTTCCATATTCATCTGCCGGGGCGTCGATGTCCTCGCCGGGCGCAAAGTCAATAAGAGTTTCAATCGCTTTTTTCAGGTCGTCCCTGTGTTTTTTGACTTCCTCATTCTCTTTATATCTGACGAACTCTTTGACGCGGGGAGTCCAAACAAGGCACATACGGGACAAAGTGCCGTCCTTGTCTCCACCGTCGGCAACGATAAGCTGTCGGAACTTTTCGGGCGTTGTCCCCCCTAACATACCCCAATACGCCTGTTTAATTCTGACTTCCTTTGCGTTTGCTCTGGACGTTACAATCGCGCCGCCATTGTACCCGGAGAGCCATTTTGACGCCTCGCCCGGCGTCTTTGTCCTGTTGAGCATGGAGAAAAAACTGCCGAACTCGTCAAGGATAAACAACGTCCGGCAATTACTGACTTTGATGTCTTTGGCGATACCTTCAAACGTTGTGTCGGTTACGTAAAGTTTTCTCTGCTGTGCCGGAACCGGAGCCGGAGTCGGGTTGCCTTTTTTTCTCTGTTTGCACCAGTCGGAATAATCTTCCTCATATTTCTTTTGAGCGCGTTCGTATTGCTCGTAAAGCTCGTCGCTTTTGTCGTCCAGCAGACTTCTTACCGCGTCAATCATTGGGGACTTTCCCTGCCCGGAAACGCCGATAATGCACGTCCAGAGAATAGGAGCGACCAGCCAGCCGGATTCGTCCAGTTTAAGGCGGACGCTTGCGCCGATTACGCCTCCAATCAAAGACAAAAGCAACGCCGCGATATTGGCGGGGTTTTGGTTTTTCGCTCTTGCCTGGTCAAGTACAAAATTTAGTATGCAGTCAGGCAGTTTGTTCAGAGGAAAATCGTTGAAGTTGTCGGGATCGCGGACGTTTGGGTTGGTAATTTGCGATAAGTTCAGGTTGAAATTCTCGGTTGAGTTTACTGGAATTGACTTGATGTTTTCAACCTTGTACTCTTTTTTCGGTACTCCATACCCCTCTTTCGCCAGAACTTTTGCGCAAGCTCGATAGTCCCCGCCAAATTCTGTAATCGTCCTGAACTTGAACAGGGAAAGCCCAACGCGTTCATTTACACCCGCATTGGCAGAAAAATTATAAAGAACTTGAATACCGCCAAAATCTTTGAGGGTTGCGGACGTGCCTTTTTGTTTTCCCGGTCGCGTCCAATGTTGGTTGCCGTCGGCGCGTACTCCACCAGATGGCTTCCAGCCCAAACCTAAAAGGTATTCCCGGAAGTCTCCCCGTTGATTATAATCGTCGCCGGGTCGCAGTGAGTCTGTTGACGCCGCCGCCGTCCTGTCGCTCTTGCTCGGCGGGGTATATTTTTCCAGAGGTTCTTTGTATTTGTTTCGGCATCTGGCGGCGGTTATGAGCGTTTCCCGTTCGTCGATTGATATTGTTGGAATACTGGATAAATCGCCCTGTTCCAGAACGTAACCGTCAGACGGCGCGCATTTTATAAAGCACAGTTCCCCGCGCGATTCAATCAAAACAGATCCGTTGTCCTCTCTGGCGGGTTTTTCCCAACCGGAAACCAGCTCGCAGCGGTAATAGACGTGATACCCACCGGAGACAGTTTTTTCAACGATAAGGCGGGAGTACAAAGATTCTGGAATTGACTCTTTCCAGGGTACAAATTCTTGTCCTTTTTTGTCGAAGTCCAGAACTTCAAGACCGCCCGACACTTTCCCGCAGACAATTCCCAGCCCGTCCCGATGATTCCCGGTAAACCATTTTTCTATTTGTTTCATGGACGGTCGCGCGTTCTGGTACGGCGTCCATGACGGTACGTCGGGGCTTTTCTCTCCAAAGTGCGTCGGCAGTACGCACAGACCACAACGAGCCAGTTTTTTTGCGTCTTCAAGCGTTACCATTAGTAATACCCACTTTCCCTTTTTTGGTTTTCAGCCTCTTTCTGTTGGGCTATTTTCTCGTTTATTTCTTCCAGCGTCGGTTTGTGGTCAACGTAAATTTTTTTGATTTCAGGATATTTTTCTTCCGGATCGAACTTTACCCTGATTCTATTAGGGACGGCGAAACAGAAATGTTCAGCCATGTATGTGAACGCCTCGCATGTTTCAGGGGCTTTCCCTCCAAACAGATTCAGGACGGCTTCGTCGGTATGTTGTTTAACCCATTTGACGAACTTGTCTCGGGCGTATCCGTCATATTCAATACCCAAAAAATAAAAGAATTTTCGTCTTGATTCTTTGACGGTGTAAATCGCCTGTACAAATCTGGTATACGGTCTTTTCCCTTCTTTTGGCACAGTGTACTCAACGCCCAAAACAGTATAGTCAGACGTTTCCGATTCGTCAACGATTGCTTTCTCGGACGATTCCGTTTCAATTTTAAGTTCCGGTGCGGGGTATTCGTACTTGCAAACTGGACAGACTTTCTCGTGTACGCCAATCAGTTCCCCGCATTGAGGGCATTCTTTGACAATGGGCGCGGGTTTGCTGTTTCGGTCGCCCTTCCTGCTTTTCCGAACCTGAATGGCGTTGATCGCTCCGTGTCGTTCAATGTTTTTCCCATAATCAAGGATTAGACAATCTTTCTTTCCCGGGGCTTTCCGCAGTCCACGTCCAACCATTTGATAATACAGACCCGGCGAAGTTGTCGCTCTAAGCAGTATAACGCAGTCCACATTTGGGGCGTCAAACCCTGTTGTTAGCACCTGACAATTTACCAGAATCCGCAAATCGCCGTCCCGAAAATCTTTAATAAATTCTGCTCTTTCGGCGTCGCTTGTATCTTTCGTTACTACCTCAACCCGGTCGCAAAAAGCCTGTCGGCACAGATCCGCGAATTGATTACAGATTTCAATTTTGGGGCAGAATACCAGAATCTTTTTCCGGTCTTTCGCTTTGTTGGCAATATCCATTATTGCACATTCTAACAATTCCCCTTCAATAAGCAGTTTCGCCTGTACAGAGGCGTCAAATTCTCCGGCGCTATTGAGCGTCAATTCAGATTCTTTTATTGTTGCGCTTCCATTTCGGCTTCTTAACGGCGACAAATACCCGTCGTCGATAAGCTCCTTGACGTCTTTCCGGTATGTTACCGCCTGGAATAATTCTCCCTCTCCAAAGATAACGCCAGAATCGGTACGGTACGGCGTTGCCGTCAACCCAACCAGAACGAGCTTGTCGTTCATTTTCTTCATGTCGGACAGGAACGTTTGATACATACTGTTGTCGTTTTTTGGGATTAAATGCGCCTCGTCAACGATAACAATATTTACCCTTCCGATTTCATTGGCGCGTTTATAAACTGACTGGATACCAGCGCAGATAATTCTATTATCCGTGCAGCGGCTGTCAAGTCCGGCAGAATACAATCCGACGTCAAGAGCGCTGTCGATCACTTTAATCGTCCGGTACGTCTGTTCGAGAAGTTCTTTGACGTGAGCCAGTACGACGGCGCGCATACCCCATTTTGTAACCAGTTGGCACAATCGCGCTATTACAGGAGTTTTCCCCGCTCCGGTCGGCAGTTCAATTAGAGCTTCGCTGTATCCCTGGTCTATTCTTCGGTAGACGTTAGCAACGGCGTCGGATTGATATTCTCTAAGTTTCAGCATATCTACGATAGTAGAAATTTCAGCATTAAATAAAACGCCCCGCGCCCTTTCGGTTGCGGGGGCTATTGTTGTGAAGTCAAACTAAAATGGCGTATCGCTATTGCTGTTGTTTCTACTTTCATTCATGTAGCTGGGCGGGTTGTTGTAGTCCCAATCTTCCACTTGTCCAGCGTCAACGTATTGGTTGTTTCCCTGCGGCTCCGGTTCCGCTTCGACAGGTTCAAACTTTTTCGCGTTGAGTCCGTACTGTCCTGCTTCCAGCGTCAGCATTACGCTCTTTCCGATCAGGACGTCGGTTTCCCCGTCAAACGTTTCTCCGTCAATCCCGCAGGCGTCCAAAAGGGAAGAGAAGAAATATTGGGCGTATTCCTTTGTGTTGTCCTTGTCGGCGTTCAAACGGAACTTGATTCCAAATCCATACTCCGATCCAATTTCGACGTTGACGAACAGGGCGGTTTCTCCTTCGTTGTTCGTCCATTCCGAGACGTTGTAAATGGTTGCCCGGTAAACTCCCGGGGCTTGCGGTTCAGGTTTTTTCTCTCGCGGTTTGCGATACGTGAAATTTGTGAGTTTCATAAATCATCTCCTTAAAAATGGTAAAATTATTTATCTTCCGGCATATATTCAAAAATTTCCAAACCAAGATCGTGAGCAATATCCCAGGCGATTGAACAGATAAGTGCGGCGTTACGGATAATTGACGAGAGCGTTTTTTGGTCAACCGTTTTTTTCTCGTCCTCAGTATACATTACCGTCCCGATCCACATTGCCTTTCCAAAAATTTCATTCATTCGTCGGCGGTTCTTTTCGTTCAGGTTGTATTTCTTGTTCTTGTTTGTCATCTCCATAGATGTAATTCAAAATATTGTCAATCGTTCTAAAGTATATTTCCAGCCAATACCTAATTGCGCCGTTGAAAATGTACGTGCCAATAGCAAGTAAAATGTACCCGGCGACAACCATTGCAACCATCAACTCAAACATTTCCGGCGTTGCGAGTAGACGGTAAATTACGATAACGGCAAACGCCGAAGTAAATAAAGTCCATTTCAAAAATTTTGGAGTCAGCATATTAAAATAGCGGTTCTTTTCCTTCCTTGTATTCTCTTATAATTTTCAACCGTTCGATTTGATCTGGCGTTAAAATAAATCCTTCATATTCCGGGTTCGGTCTGAACAGTATGGTATTGTTAGGTTCGCGCCCGTCGTCCCCGTAAACGCCAAAACAACTTCTGCCAGTTCGTTCCGGTCTTTCCTGTCTGTATCTGTGATATTCTTTAATGATGTTTTGGATTTCATCTACGCAAAACCAAGTCATTACGCTCTTTCCTTTGTCCGCGTTAGTCTTTAGGTATTTGCACCATTCATCTTTGATATACCCCAGCGTTTTCATTGAGGCGAACGATCCAGCGGATATTTCAACCTTGTACCATTGCTTTATAATTTTCAGCAGCGCAACGCCTGATTTCCAAGTTTCCAAAAAGTCTTTGAGCGCTCTTGCCTTATCCTCTCTAACCAATACCCACCGTTTCCCGCCGTCATAGCTGTCAACGTGAATAACGTAAGTGTGATGGATAACGCCTGTGGCTATATACTGTGTAACCATAAACGGTTCAACGCCCGCTATTCTGGCGAACGCCCTGACGGGTATGTACACAAAACCATCGCGTTCAACAATCATAATTATCCAAAATTTCTTTCAGCGTTTCAAAAGCCACCGCAGCGCATAACGGAACTTGCGCGTTACCAATAGCTTTTAGCCTTGCGGCGCGGTTTGGAATATCAACGGCGATCCGAGCTAACCCTTTTTCGTCCGGCGTCCAGAGTGTTCCGTTTCGACAATCGTCCAGCCAATCGGAAAGCCCATCAGCAATTCCACCCAATCTGGATTCAACTTGCCGCCGTTGCCCGCGCACATTGAACGTTTTTCTTCCGCAGTCAGGTTTGGATTGTTCATCACTTTCTTCCTGTTCCCCGAACAACCGCCCATTGTTTTTGTTCCCGGCGTCGGATAAACCGAAACGAATCTCACTAGGTCGAAATAATGATTCTTGTTCACTTTGTCTGGCATTGATTGTTTCGCGTCGTGCGCCATTGGAGTTGGGAAGTATTTGACGTAAGATGGAAGGTCTAGCGACGCCCGCCTTGTCGCTGCTCCGGCTCCCTGCTGTTTCCAATCTACCGCTTTGGCTGTCGGAAATCTCTCTCTCTCTCTCTCTCTCTTGCAATCGCCCAGAATCTTTTCCGAATATGAGGCGCGCCAACGTCGGCAGCTGATACAATTCCCCACGCAAGAGAATACCCCATTTCGGCAACGTCAGAGAGTACAACGTCAAGCCCTCGCCTAACAAGGAGGTTGGAGTTTTCCAGGAACACGTATCGCGGTCGAACTTCGCGAACGATTCTGGCAAACTCTTTCCAAAGTCCTGACCGTTCCCCGCTGATTCCTTCGCCTTTTCCAGCAGAGGAAATGTCTTGACAAGGGAACCCGCCCGATATACAGAGGTTTTCTCTGATTCCGCGCAGTCGTTCGATGAATGGTCTTGTTGCGTCGTTATCGATTGAGAAACTTCTAACATCGTCCCAAATAGGGAAGTTAGGAAGTTCTCCGGTAAGCTGGTGTCGCAGCAACACGTCTCTCGGATACTGCTCAATTTCGACCGCGCCGATGGGTCTGTGTCCGAGCAGGAGGTCGGCAAGGATTCCGCCTCCGGCGCCGGCAAACAGGTGGAATGTATAAAGTACCACAAATTATTCCTCTTTATTTTCCGGTTCTTGTTCGCTTTCCGCTTCCTGCTCCGCGTCCACTTCGCTCTGTTCCATTTCAGCTTTCGCGTTTGCGTAAATAACTTCCGTGTATTGGTTCAGCGCGTCCGTCAGTTTGTCTTGTAACGCCTGACCGACTCCCTGTACCTTCTCGCGGTAATCAGAACATAGCCAATCCTGAAGACGTCCCAGAGTGCCGAACGCTTCCTGCGCCTTTTCAGCTTGTTTTTCAGTCAGTCCGTAGTTCGTCAAGACGGTAACGGGTTCGTCTTTCCAAGCCATTGTGTCAACGACTTCCGCGTCCGGTTCCGGCTTCTGCTCTCCGTCCATGTCGGCGAACGTTGTTTGGATCGAATCGCCATTTGTCAAGATGTAGCTGTTCTGGCGACTGACGAGCGCGTCGTATTCCTTCTTTGCCTCCTTCAACTGGTCTTGAAGAACGACGATTTTAGACGCTGCCTGACTGATTTCCTGCGCGCTCTTTACAACGTGCTGCCAACATTCAGCGGCTTTCTTTTCGTAACACGTCGGCGGTTCCTCCGGCTCAATCAGCGTGGGTTCCGGTTCGTCAATCATAACGCCTTCCTCTTTGTCGAGAATTTTCCTTTTTGCTCTTGCGAAATCTTCAGCGCAGGAATCGTCGCAAAAAACCAATTCTTTGTCGCCCAAATCGTAATAGACGTTGCTTTTCGGGTCGTTGCAAACCGTTCCGCAGTTCTCGCACTTTCTCAGTTCGTCTGCTTGTTCGCTGTCTTTTTTCAAATCTGCTTTGACTTCATCATACAAGAGGAAGTCGTAATCAGTGGATTTATCAACATTCTCAACGGCAAGCAGTCCATTGTCTTTTTCAAACTCCTTGAAACACTTTTCAGAGCAGAATCCGTAGCAATGGCAATCTTCCTCATTCTCTTCGTTTACAGAGTTTGCTGTAATAGCCCCATCTCCGTAGTAGTTGTAAATCTTTCCGCAGTTGTCGCAAGGGTACTGTTGCAAGTCCCTGCACTGGTCATTTTCAACCGGGAATCCGTCCGGTAATTTCTCTTTTTTCATTTTTCGGTCTCCTGAATAATAATGTTTCCGTTGTCATTCCAGAGCTTCCAAGTCTTTGAGTTGTATTCAAGGTCTGTCAAATCTCTTGTTTCCTGCAAATATCCAAGTTTGTTATATTTTGCCAATGTCAGTTCCCATCCCCGGAACACCAGCCTAAAACCTTCCCGTTCCAGTTCTGGCGTGTCGCAGTGCCAGCCGTCAAGAGCGAGTTTTCGCGCCCACTTGAAATCGTGTGTGGGCGCTGTATTGGCGTTGCTGTACATATCTTTCCAAGTGATAAACATTTAACAAACACCTTCAAATAAAGTGGGTGCGTTCTGTTCGTTGTAAATCATTTTCAGATTTCTTTCCGCCTGTTGATAGTACGCGGTTTTCAGTTCCGAGCCGATGAACCTTCGTCCTTGTTCCAGGCTGACGTAACCCTCCGAACCAATACCCATAAACGGCGAAAATACAATTTCGTTTGGATTCGTCCAGAGTTTTATCGCTCGTCTGATGACCTCTAATTGAAGCGGGCAAATATGCTTCTCGTCTGTATCCTCGCGCGCAATGCGCCCATTGAGGACGTCCGTTCGCTTAATGTCGAACCAGACAGGCGACGCGAACTTTCGCCATTCTTCCAAGTCCATTATGTTGCGCGCGTCCCCGTTCCGTTTCTCGCACTCCTTCTCGTCCTTGTAATGCTCAACGGGAATCTTTTTATCCTCGCAGCTTTCGTCCCACTTTCGGAATATACAAAGATATTCTGGCATACCAAGTCCGCTGACGCTTGCGTCTTTGCGAAGGTTGCAATACAGGAGTCGTTGCGTTTTGGTTTTCTGCATTTCCAAAACCGGATCTGTCCAGATGACAACTTCCGAATGATATTGGAATCCCGCCTGTTCGTAATGCCGGATAATCTCTCCCCGGAAGTCGTACCAGCCAGCCGCGCCTGAACTGTTTTTGTACTTTGCGATTTGTTTGCAATGTACCGCAGCCAAACGCCCCGCGCGAAGAATACGCAACGTTTCTTTAATAATTGGGTCATACTGTTCAAAGAACTGCTCGTAGTTCTGGCAGTTCCCTAGGTCGCGCAAATCGTCTGAATAGATGTACAACGTAGCGAACGGCGGCGAGTAAATCTGGAAGTCAACCGAATTGTCCGGCATATTGCTCATCATATCGTAACAATCGCAGTTATAAATCGCGAACTTGTCGCTAAACATTTCAAGCATTTTCTTCCTCCTGTTCTCCCTCGCTAGGAATCTGGACTTCAAGCTCTCTGTATTTCTCAAAATACTCGATTCTGAAATTCTCTCTGATTTTCCAGATTTCAGAATTGGCGCGACAACATCGGACGTTTTTTTGTTTCAGGTCGATAAAATACAGATAGTCAATATCCGATTGAACGCAGGTCGCCAGTTCATACGACAATATATAACCCTCCGATTTTGTATACAGAAAATTCCAATCCGGATTACACTTTTTTCTGTATCGAATCAAAAATGTCGCAAATTCGCAAGGCGTCGCATATTGATTCTCAATGAAATCTTGTTCGACAAGCCGTTTGAGTTCAACGCCGGCGCCTTCTGGATATCCATCGCAGTGTCGATAAAGCAGAACCGGCGGATTTTTCCCATCTTTGATAAGAATGTTACATCTTGTACTCATTTATTTCCTCCTTTACCCATTCCGGGAAGTTAAATGTTTCGCGTTTAATGTTCAGCTTGTAATACTGCCCGTTCAGGTTTGCCGTCTGAATGTCTTTGACGATTGAGGCAATAGTTTCCTGAACATCGTTCTTTTGTTTCTGCTTTCGCTCTATCGCTGTCAATATGTTGTACTCTGTATCAGCGATAACCCGATGGATAGTAACCGGCAACGTCTGACCGAACCGCCAGAACCGTCTGACCGCCTGATAATACCCCTCAAAGGAATAGCTCATCGATACAAATACGCAGTCGTGGCAATTCTGGAAGTTCAATCCAAACCCAAAAATTGACGGTTTGGAAATAAGCACTCTGTATTTTCCGGCGATAAAGTCCATTGCAGATTGTTCTTTGAACTCAACGCTATGATTACCGCGCACTTCTACGCTGCCGCCCTTGCAATCCGCCAGAGCCTTTTTGAGTAGGGTCGCCTCGTCATTCGTTTCGCACCAGACAACGATTTGCTCGTCGGTGGAATTGATGATCTCAATAGCTTCGTTTACTCTCTCTTTGAGCGTCCGGCGCTTTTCTTCAAACATTGTGGTCGCGGATATTTCCTGACTTCTAAAAAGTCTGTCGCCCTCGCACGTTTGCTCTGTGTAAACAATATGGTTGACTTCTTCCAACGGCGGGAGGATAAATTTATCGTCCGAGAATCCGATGTCGGAGGGAGTTGACAAGCAGACCGCCCAGCTTGAAACCCATTCATAAAAGGATTTTGTCGCGTTATGCTTCAACCGTAAATTACAGGCTTGCTGCGTGTCGTTTGTGAACCAAATTGTCAGCGCTTCCCCGCTTTTCATAACGCCGAGAAATTCAGCGTGATTCAATAACTCAATCAGGTTATTTGGCGCGGGGGTCGCAGTACAACAAAGTCGGTACTTTGTGTTGGCGAACGATTCGATAATCAGCCGTTTTGTCTTGCTTGTGTACGATTTCAAGATTGAGCTTTCGTCAAGTACAACGCCGACAAAAACTGACGGATCGAACTTTGCAAGTGATTCATAATTGGTAATGTTTACCCCGTTTACGACGTCCTCTTTCGTTCTGCAAAAGTTGACTTCAACGTCAAACTTTTTTCCTTCGTGAACAGTCTGCGCCGATACTGCCAGCGGAGCGACAATCAGGACAGGCTTTCCGGTTGTCTGATGAACGTTCCGCGCCCATTCAAGTTGTACGGGCGTTTTGCCGAGACCGCAGTCGGCAAAGACGCAAGCTCGTCCTTTTTTCAACGCCCATTTAACAATCGCTTTCTGGAAGTCAAACAACTTTTCCGAGACGGTAACTCCATCGGAGATTCCCTCGAAAATTCGGTTGTTAAATTTCGTTTCGATAAGTTTGTAGTAATCAGTCATTGTCAATATCAATCATTCCACAGAATATACTGCAAGCAGGCTCGACGGTTTCGTTTCGTCCGGCGTCCGGGTCTAACTCGTCAAGATAGCAAGAGCCTAAACAATGGTATCCAATCTTTCTTTCCAGTTTCGCCATTCTGTCAAACAGTTCTGGGAAGTTTCGTCTTATCCTATTCCACGTTCCCATTGACGATTTAACGCAAGGAACACAGTTGTTGTGATGGTATCCCATTCTGTAAAGTACGGGTAATTCAATTCCAGCTTGTTCAAGCAAACACAAACAGGCGGGTTTATCAAGTTTCTGGTCAATCAGCGGAAATTCGTGTTGAAATTCTGGATAGCGTTCAACCATTCTTTCTGAACGTCTTATCTCGTTCTTATCGAAGTCAAATCCCCAAATATACCTCTCGATGTTGTGTTCGTACTCATATTGCTTTCTGACGTCTATCTTTAATTTCCCTGTACAAGACGCTCCAATGTGTGAACGGATAAAGTGCGTCCGTTCGATAACGTCAAAAACGTCTTTGTAATACATACTCCGCAGCGTTACAATTTCCTTACTAAACCATCTTTCACAGTCGCGCAAAAATCTTTCGTTGTCGGGGTGGTGCGATCCAGTATCGATATACAGAATTTTCAAATCTGGATATTTTTTCAGCGCCAGTTTGCAAGCAACGGCAGACGTCGCTCCCGCGCTAAACCAAGCGACTGTTTCTTTTGGACGGTCGGAAATGTCAATCTGTTTTTTCATTTACCTTTACCCTACTTTCTCTTAATGCTTCGTTTATTTTTTTTACCTTGTACGCCTCGTGCGCTGCTTTAACTTTCAGGCTCAAAATGATTTCGTTTGTTACCCATCTACTAACCCCATCGCTGTTGTGGGAATGAGTGATTTCTTGTGAAATTACCCTGTACAGCGGTTCAGGGATTCGGACGGTCTTGTACTTCATTTGTCAATCTCCATAAGATACTGTTTGAGCTTGTCAACGTCTTGTTGGCATTTTCCGACAACATCTTCGATTGATTCTCCAAACGCGCAATGATTTTTATAATCTAAATTGGCAAGGTATTTGGCTCGGTTGAGTTTCCGCGCAATACGCGACAGAAATTTTGTAATCAATTCTTTCTCTTCAATCGTGAAGTTCACTGTTATGTTTCCCCATAAAAATAGCTTCCCGCATATTTTCCAAGCTTGCAAGGTTGATGTTAATGTCCTGCAAACAGTCTTCAATTTGCTTGATTGTCTTCTTGTCAAGTCGTTCCGAATCTTCCGCTGCCCTTGCAGTTTTGGCGATACTTTCCGCATTGCTGGCAATAAACGCCCATCGGGCAACGATAATGTCTTTTATTTTGTTAAGTTCCATTTCATTCTCCGCGTTCCTTGTCTGGAATTTCTCTTGTTTCGCAATTCTTGACAATCAGTTCCTCTGTGAAGTCGTCATATACCCCAATCAGGAGACCTGTCGAATAACAGGTAATTGCCATAGTTGGAACGTCAATGATATACAGATACTCAATATCGCTAGGAATTGTACTGTAAATTTCAAACGGGTAGTATTTATGACCAGCTAATAACAAGTGATCTGACCGTTCGTTATAACGCACAATCGCCGTTACAATTCTGTGTCCGAAAGTGTAATCAAACGATTCAAGTATTTCCTTTAACCTTACGCCAGCGTATTCAGGGTATCCATCACTACTACAATAAAGGATATACGATTCGCTTTCATCTTTGATGATGATACTAGCTCGTGTACTCATTATCCCTCCTCAAAATCACTTTCCGTTTTGTCAGGTAAAACGTCAACATAAACGCACTTGTCAAAAGTTCTGTCGTCGTCAAGTTCCTCGCGAATTAAATCCTGAATAATCAGCCGAGCGTCGCACTACTTCGCTGCGGTTATCTCTTTCTGGTTGAACGACTCCAACTCTCCAAGATAAAATTCTTTCTGAAAATGATAATCAACGGTTACTTTGACTACTGCCATCGTTTTTCGTATCCTTTTCTTTTAACATATTTATTGTTGTGAATATCCTCTCGTATGCGATTCCAGCCAGCACTCTCAACATTTGGCGGCAACCTTCGGCGTGATATAGTAAGTATGTTAATTTTGCGGCTTCGTCCAGTTTTGCTGTAATAAGCTCAACTATTTTTTCTTCAAATTCCAGCTGTTCTTTCTTCATCTATGCCCCTGTACTGCCAAACCCGCCGCGAGACGGATCGGGTAAATTGTCAACGATTTCAAAGCCAAGCTGCGGACAGTCATGTTCCAGCCTAAACTGCGCCAGTCTTGTGTCAGCTGGAATTTCAACCGGAGCAATGTAACTGTGTGGACGATAAACAGATAGTATCCATTCATCGTTATTGCCACAGTAGGCGTTATCGATAATCCCCGTCTGGTTCGTCAAACACAGTCCCCATTTACCCCACGTTGATGAGCGCATATTGATAAGCGCGTGGTATCCTTCCGGCAGTTTACAGGCAAAGCCCAGCGGAATCTTGACAAAGTATCAGCCATCTGTTTTTCCTTTTTCTGCCTTGCCAGAATCGCATTGACGTTCTCAATTATCATGTCGATCAGCGCGCCATATCTCTCCGCGTCGTCATCGTTCTTCTCTTGCAAATTTCTGTAGACTGCAATAAGGCGAAGAAAATTCTTCATATCCTCATTTTCAATCAGTCCTTTTGTTTCAATGTTACAGTTCAATTTACCCTCCCGGATTATCAGCGTTTCCATCATTTGATTTGTTCCATTCCGTTCTGCTCAATCGCCTCTTTCAGCGTTGCCATTTCCTTTTCACTAAGCATATCAAGCGTTAGTACGGTTATTATCTGTTTGCGCTTTTTGTCGTAAATTACTGGAATGTACTCGCCGTCGTACATAATAATCGCCTTGCTTTTCGTACAACTCTGTCGCTCCAAAAAACAAACGTAATTACCGCTTGAACAGATCGCGTTCATTTCAGCGTACCGCTTTTTGCCGACAGTTAGCCCGAACCTTTCACTTGAACGGCGTCTTGCGGGAAGTTCAATACTTTTAGCTTTTCTCACTTCCGCCCTCCGTAAATTCCGCGTCAACGTATTCCGCTTTTTGGCGCAAGCGTTCTTTCATGTCGTCCTGGTAATTGCTCTGCGTTTTATTGTTGCGTTCGACGTCCTCAACTTCCTCCCGCGTCTGAATACCCATAGCGACTTCTGGCGCATACTGACGGATAAAGAACGCTGCGGCGCGATACCTCAACATCAATTCAGGAATTGTCTGCCATTTACTTCCCTTGCGATCATACCAGCCGTCCCGTTTGGCGTTTTCCATTGTTATTGTCGCTCCGCGCAACTCTTTCCCTGTCGCCAGTTCGGTAGTGGTACAGTAGTATCCCCAATCTGGTTTACCGCGTTCGCCAACTTCGTTGTAAATGAGCGTCGAAAATTTCTTTGTTGAATTGAACGCTGCAATAAGGAACTGCGTGTACCAAGCGGGGGTATTGTTGGGACTTATCCAAAGTCCAGCCATTACCGCCATTGGAGAGAGCTTCATTCTTTGCGCCAGTTCCAGCGCGATAAAGCAGTTCGAGGGATTCTTGCGAAATACCATTGGAATAACGGTACTGTCCGACAACATTTTCGCTTGCTCCATTGCAAATTGAAACCCTTCGTTGTCCGCCTCCGTTGTGAGTTCGGTTTTCTGAACCGTCTGTAATTCGTTAGCCATTGATCTTCTCCTTGATAATAAATGTTCTGCTTGTGCTGCCTTGTTTCAGGTATTGGTCGTAAAGTCCGTCCTCTTTCAGTCGGGCGGTGTCAACCATCATACGCGGTTTAGAAGTTTTCCATGTAACGGCGATTCCTCCCGTTGCGTTCAGCCCGATTTGATTCTCGCCCATCTCTTTCTTTACAAACAGTTCGTCAGCGGCTATCGCGGCTTCCAACGTTGCGATTTTGCTTTTGAGAGTGAGAATTTCTTTGAGCTTGTCTTGCGCTTCCGTTGACAGTTCAACGGTATCCCCATTGTCAAATGGGTATTTCTTTGCGACGTCGGCAAGCGTGATACAGTCGGGCGGCGTCCGCGTTTCAACTCCATGCCAGAACTTGACGTAAATCTTCAACATGATTTCCTGGAGTTCCGGGTCTGCTTCAATGGTTGTAATGCAGAGCTTGTGGTATGGATTGAGCCAAACAATATCGGCAAGGAAACGGTTATGCAACATCATGTAGTGTTGACATTGCAAGATATATTCCTTCGGCGGTTCTTCGTAAAATTTGATCGGGGCTTTCGCTTCGACAACGCGGTCGTCGGTCAGTCCATCGACGTTGCCGCAGACAAATGGGTATTTCTCCATGCAAGCCCAGCCGGGATTATAGACTTTGCGTCCAGTCTTTGTACTGTACTGGTTGATGATAAGCGGCTCCATCAGGCGCCCCCATAACATCACTTCATTTTCTTCGTCTGTCTTTATCGCGTCGGACGTCTTATCCAGCCAGACTTCGTAGGGCGTTCGTTCAGAGTTCTCGCCAAGTACGGCAGCGGATTCTGAACCGCCTATACCCTTCTTCCTCTGTTCGTGCCATTCTCTACTATGTGCTTCAATCATTTGTCAGGTCTCCTAAAATTATTCGTAGTCCCAAAGGTCGTCTGTGTAATCAATCAGCTCGTATCTAATCTTTCTATTTACATAGCGGTCAACCCATTCTTTGTAATGTTTGATAAGTCTTTCAACGGACTTGTCGCTGCTTGTTCCGATTGCTGTCAATACGCCGTCGTTTTCGCAAATAACCATTAGCTTTGGTTCGTCCACCTTTGGTTTGACATGGCATTTGGGGCAGTCAGGAATATCGTAGTCAATCATCTTCCTCTCCTTCCAACGCTTTGTAAAAGTCCGAGTTCAGTAACTTGTTGACAAGTTCTTTCGCCTTGTCAAGTCCCTTGTCGAACGGAACAAAAAAGTGCCCTTTGTAATTATTGAAGTCCCCGACAATATGCCGAAACTCCATAACAGTTCCGCTGTACCAGTAGCTTTTCGTAATCTTGTAAACGATTTTGTTAATGATGGGAATTTCGCGAACGAAGTCAATCTGCTTTTCAGGGTCGTATGTTTCCAGATGATTCAGAACTTCCCCGCGACTTGAAACGTCAATGTTTCCTTCGCGTTCGCCTTTGTCGTACAACTCTTTGAGCTTTTCATACGTCCACTTGGGCGGAACGCCGTCAAAGTACATCGTTGATTGGTCGATCTCGTCGTATTCAGTTCCAACGTTGCCGTCGATAACATCATCACTCATTTTCATTCTCCTTCAATTTCAACAACGTATTAATGTTGCTGCAAGCAAACGCTACTTCCAAAAGTCTATTCAACATAACGTCAAGTTTTTGACGTGTAAAATGACCAGATTGAAGTGCGTCCTTAACGACGGTGGAAACATCGTTTATTTTCTCGTCAATCGTTTTCAAAAAATCTTTCGTGTGTTTACCAATTTCGTCAGGCGTCATTTAATTCAACCTCCCTTTCTAATGTACCATTCTGTCAATAATAGAGCTTCTGCTCTGTCATTGTGTTTTTTCAATCGTAAATCTTTCGCGGCTTGCGGAAAAAGCTCAATCGCAAATAACCGCGCCTTGTCTTTCTTTTCCCTGTATTCAAGACCGGATTCCGTCAACCCTAAATCTTTTTTCCACTTCATCGGCGTAACGAAAACAACCTTGTCGAAGCAGATTGTCGCCGCCATTGCAAGCAGCCCGTTCACGTATCCGAAATTAAAGGAGCTTGTAACTCCTTCACGTGGGAGGGCGTGTACCTTTTCGATAACGGCGACTGTCTTAACAAAGTCTGACCAATACCAATGCTGAACGCTCTTGAATATTTCGGCGAGCTTGTCAACGTCGATATTATTATCCTTGTCTTTTGGAATATCGAAAATCGAGATTCGTCCGTTGTGCCTAACCACAATCGCGCCGTTCTTTCCGGGATCAATACCGATAATCATTGTTCAAGAGTTTGCTTTGCAGCGTCAATGTCATCTGCTAAGTTACGAAACATCTCAGACAAACACTCCAAACAAAAATCTCCCGGGTATGCAACTGAAACCCTTCCCTTTTTGTGTCTTGCAACAAGCTTTTTATAAGACTCTCCCCTTGAAATCATTTCAGAAGGACAACGCAATTTCAGTTCGTCATCGGCAATTTCCTTCTCGCAACTGTCGCAATAGTAAACGTCTTTTTTCATTATTTCTTTCCTCCAATCAAAAGTTAAATCAGGGACTTTTCTACTCAACCCTTAACTTACCTGGACATCCTTTCAATGCCCGTGAAAGTAGTAAAAAATACAAGCCCCTGAATAGAGAGTAAAGGAATTGAACCTCTAACTGCGGAACCAAAATCCGCCGTATTGCCACTTATACTAACCCTCTACAATTCCATCGGAATTAAACTCTACGAGTAACGAAAGTACGAACAACGCCAAAAATGACTCTCGTCTTGTCGTATTGTCGTTTCAATCCACGTTCCCGCTAACAGGAACGAAAATGAGTGTCCGAATTGCCAGATTCGGACTGCGCGAGTTTACTCATTGGCGAGAGAGGGACTCGAACCCTCAACCTACGGGGCATGAACCCGTCGAGCTGCCATTTGCTCCATCTCGCTATGGCGGTGGCTGCCCATACTCTCACGTTTCAGCGCTGATTCGTGATTTCACTAACCCCTGCCACCGAGGGGGACTGTTGCTTATTTACCATCGGAACGTCTCCTTTGGCTTTAGGCTCGACCTGACAATCGCAGGTTTGCACGTGCGGTTTCCACCTATAAATAGGCAGAACAGGGGGTCGTGGAATCGAACCACGTCGCGTAACGCCTGCGGGACTAGTACTCTGCTCACGCTACACAGCGAGGCTTGCCAGCTCGCCTGAAGTCCATCTTCTTACACCCCTATACTGGCGCGTGGTGGAGTCGAACCACTTCATTCCTCCGGCTTCGTATGGGTACCCCGAAAATCCGGTATTCTCCCGTTATTACTATCGCGCCTTGTCTCCCGCCTGACAATCGGCTGAACTGAATCAGCCTCATGCCTCAAACCGGACGGGCGCTGGTTTTTGAGCTTGTACGGATTAATCTTTTACGATGTGGTAGCCCAGCGCGTAAACCGCCTTGAGCGTTTCCATAGCGGTGTCGCGATCGTACTTCTTTTCGCTTTCCGGCAAGTCGGCGTACGGAATCAGGCAGGGATGCAGCTTCTTTGCATCGTCCCGCTGAGGGCCGTAAGTCCAGCCGTCGTCGAGACGGTTTTGCGCCCAGTGGTCGTGAGCGTTTTCCGCCAGTTTTTCGGTCAGTTTGTCGATTTCCGGCGGGAGAACCACCGACGACGTGTCAACCGGTTGGGGGGTGTAATCTGGTTCCATGTCAAATTCCTTTCTTGTCATGTTGTTTCTGTTGTTTCTATCCACGTTCGCCGCTGCGAACGAATGGGAACGGCAGGAATTGAACCTGCGCGCAGCTTTTGCCACGTCAACCCTCAGAGTATATCCTTTACCAACTCGGACACGTTCCCATAACAGGGTAAAAGGAAAGATTTGAACTTTCGTCTTCGGCTCCACAAACCGACGTTCTAACCGATTGAACTACTCTCACCATAACACCCGGCTTTCCCTCCGGGCTAGGGGCTTCACAAACGACGCATTTGCCGTTCTGGCAAGTCAAGGAATCGAACCTTGTACGCCCATAAGGACAACAGGTTTACAGCCTGCCTGGAATCCATTTCCATACTTGCCACCATAAGAAAGGAGTGGAACACTAATAACGTCCGTACAGTCATTGTTACATAATCGCCATACCTTCTTACAAAAATAGCTTTCTGCAACCATTTCTGCCTTGCTTCGCTACAATAGCACGGTCAGGCTAATACCTTGCCAAAACCTTACCCGTTCTCCGAATCACAGTGAGTATGCTGGGAATTAGACAAGCCCACTGTTTTGCAATCGTTACGAAATCAGTCTTTGCAGTCTTTTTTTCGCTGATTTATTCCGCGCCTTTACCGCGTCCGAAATAAAATCTTTATTCCTGTTCTTATTCAGTCTGTCAAAAACGCTGGGAAAGAATCGATAAGTTTTTTGCCGTTTCCACTGAACGATAGTGAAATCGTTTGGAGAAATCTTGCCGTTGTTGCAGTAGTTAATAATCGTTTGGCTTGTAACTCCATAACGTTGAGCGACTTCGGCAGTAGTATAAAGTTCTTTCATTTACCAGTTTCTAAATTTCTTTTACGTCTAACGTCATACCGTTCGTTTTGCAATCGACTCTCTAACCTTTCCGATTCTTTGCAGTCTGACAAATCTTCATCATCTGGATTCTCATCATACTTTGGAAGATATGTCGGCTTATCGTAACAAGTCCTAACCTCCTCGTATTCATAATCTGGGTCAGAGCTTTTAACCAAAATTCTTTCCCCTGGAATCTTTTTTCCAAGACGTTTAATGTATGGCATTTTCTTTTATCCTTTTTGCGTTTTTGTTGTTTTTGGTCTTTCTGGGAGTACGTTCGTTGTAGATATGCTTTGTCGATAGAAAAAACAGAAATTGCTTTAAGGTGTTAAAAAATAAGGAATTCGCGTTAAAAATTTTGTCGATGAAGTTTGTCGATAGGCTATTCTTTATCGTTGTTGTAATACGAATTAGGGTCGTTGTTTACTGTAACGGGCGCAACATTGGCTTCCCCGTCAAGTAATCGCAAATAAAAATCGTGCAAAGATTTATTTCCGTTGAATGTTGTGCGGTCTAACCCAACAGCTTCCGACAACGCTCCTTCAGCAATGCCCGGATTGTTAATCCAAATAGAACTAGCAATAATTTCAATAGCTTTAATATTTTGTTCAGTTAAAGGTACAGATATTTTCCTTTTCCTTTTCCCTTTGTTTTTTGCTGTGCTTTTCTTTTGTTTAGATATTGTAATTTCACTACTTTTTTCT
>JAZMZV010000251.1:0-18757 GCA_045586185.1 Thermoguttaceae bacterium
ATTTATCGGGTTAGAACAGGGGGAGGGAAAGAAAAATCTCCGTTCAGCCCGGGTGGCGGGAGGGGCGGGCGCCGAAGTAATTTTACCACAAAGAACACAAAGAACACAAAAAAATCTTTAAAACTTTGCGGACTTTGCGAACTAAAGCGTGAGGTTTCTTCGGCGGCTGACACAGCCGCGATCCAGCAGGTCGGTGGGGTTGTTCTGCGAAAGAGTTTGTCCGTCATACCAGCAATGCGGCAGAGGACTGCCGCGCGCCGGCTCATCTAAGTTTTTCAGCGGGTCGCTGGACAAGGTGGCGCCTAAGGGCGCCGCATTCCCCGACGCAAGCGCTCCCCTCAAGATGAGCGCTTTGCGTAATTGCTAATTGCAAATTGCTAATTCTTCATCGCTTCCGCTATCGTCGCAACGCATTTGTCAATCTGTTCGTCCGTGCCGACGGAAATGCGAAGCCCTTCGCCCCAGCGGTCGTAGACCATGTAACGGACGAAAATGTTGCGCTCTTTGAGGTATTCGTAAATCGGCTTGAGCGGTTTTCCGGGATAGACGTTCCACGTAAAGTTGGCGTGCGAGTCAGGCACGGTAAATCCCAAGGCGCGCATCTTGTCGGTCAGACGGGCGCGGGTCGCCTTGATTTTCGCGACCGTTTGACGAAGCCAGTCCTGATCCTGAATCGCAGCGGACGCCGCCGCAATCGATAGGGCGTCACAATTGTACGAGTCCTTGACCTTGACAAACTGCTCGATCAGTTCCGGACGCGCAACGAGGAACCCGAACCGCAGCCCCGCCAGAGCGTACGATTTGCTGAACGTTCTCGACACCATAATATTGGGTCGCTGTTTGACCAGTTCCAGACAGTTGAACTCGTTGAAGTCCGCATACGCCTCGTCAATGAGCAGCGGGCAGGACAGCTTGTCCGCCAGCGCCAGCAGGTCGTCCGGCGAGACCGTCGTCCCGGTGGGGCTGTTGGGGTTGGGCAGGAAAAACAGCTTGACGTTGTCGTCCGGTCGGCTGAACGCGTCGGTAATTTTCCAGTCGGAGGAATAGTCAACCTCTTCCCACTGCGCCCCTTGCAGTTCCGCCAGGGACTTGTAGAGAATATAGCTCGGATACGGCAGACGGAGCTTGTTCTGCTCGCCAACCAGAGCGCGCGTAACAATCGTCAGGATGTCGTCCGACCCGTTCCCGCACATAATCCAGGACGGGTCGACGCCTAAAACCTCAGCCGCCGCCTTGCGAAACGGCGTTCCCATCGCGTTGGGGTACAGGTTGAGCGTATGCGCCGCCTTCGCAATCGCCTCGCGAACCCGTTCCGAAGCCGGATAGGGGTTCTCGTTGGTGTTGAGCTTGATAAAGTCGCCGCTTTGCGGCTGTTCGCCAGAAATATATCCGCCCATCTGGGCGATGTTGTCTCGAACGTATTGCATGTTTATAAAGGGATTAGGGAGTAGGGAATAGGGAATAGTTTTTCTACTGCCCATTGCTATTCACGCTTCTCTGCGTTTTGTTCGCCTAACGGCGAATGCGTAATTCCGCTCACTTCGTTCGCTTCATTACCGCCTTCCAACGTCTCGCAAATCGCCGCTAGAACCAGTTTGCCGCAAAGCCGCCGTCGACGCTCAGAACGGCTCCGGTAATGAATCCAGCAGCGTTTCGCGAGCACAGCAACAATGCGGCGCCAGCCAGTTCGTCCGGGTTTCCGTATCGGCGCATCGGGGTGCCGCGCATGATGTTGTCGACCCGTTCCGGATCGAGAATCTTGCGGTTCTGCTCAGCTGGGAAGAATCCGGGGCAGATCGTATTGCAGCGAACGTTCTTCAACGCCATGTCCTGAGCGATGTTGCGGGACAGGTTGAGAACAGCCGCCTTGGACGCGCTGTATCCGAAAACCTTCGACAGCGGGAGCAGGGACGTAACCGATCCGAAATTGAGGATCGCGCCGCCGCCGTTTTCCGCCATGTGTTCGCCAAAGACCTGGCAGGACAGGAACGTGCCTTTGAGGTTGATATTGATAACGAAATCCCATTTTTCTTCCGGGTGTTCCAGAAAAGTCGGGGATGCGAAGTTGACGCCCGCCGCGTTAACCAGGACGTCGACTCTGCCAGTTGGCTTTTTCGCCTCGTCCAGAGCGTTGACAATGGACTCGCGTTTGGTAACGTCGATAAGCGTCCAGAACGCCTTTCCGCCCAGCGATTCCAGCTCCGCGACGCGTTTCTTGCAGCCCGCTTCGGTAACGTCCGCGACAATCACGTTCGCGCCCGCCTGAGCGAACGCGCGGCACAGCGCTCCGCCCAACTCGCCGGCTCCGCCGATAACCACGACCGTCTGACCGTCGTAACCAAACATGTTCTGGATATATTCTGACATCGTATTCTCCTGTATTGTAAATAGCGGAAAAGGACAAAACCGGAAACTAACGACGCTTCCAGTCTAACCCTCAATTTATTATATTATACTCCCCTTCAATCCCAACGTAAGGGGGGGCTATTTTTTAGTTAGGAGTTAGGAGTGAGGAGGGAGGAGTTGAGAAAATTATCAATTAGCAATGAGCAATTGACGGGGGGCGGGTATTACCCGCCTAAAATACATTAAATTTTCGCGGACAATGTCCGCTCCCCAGATTCTGCGGTTTCTGCGTTCAAAATAAAATACTAAATATCTTCGCAACCCAAGATTTATCAAATTATTTCCGAACGCGATTGTTTCGCATGCTATTCGGATTCCGCAAGCGGTCGAGGTCGGAGTTTTCTGTAAACGATATAAGAGCCTATCGCCAAAACAATCAAGCTTATCGCGGATGCCAAGTACATCAGCGTATGATCGCGCTGTTTGAGATACTCAACTATCTCCGGATCGCCGCCGTTTCGAGACAACGAATACCAGTACGGTATAATTTGGAAGCCGGGATTGACGCGCGCGCCATGCTCAACAAGATATTGCACTATTTCAAAGTCGTCATGAACGGCGGCTACCTGCAGCGCGGTTGCATAAACATATTTAGCGACTGTCTCATCGACGCCTATGCCTTTTTCTTCAACAAAATAGCGAACAATATCCAAATTTCCGCTTCGTACTGCACAACACATTGCGGAATATACGTGTCTTCTTTCTGGAGTGCGAATGTCAACTCCCTGATCGACCAGCCATTGAACCAGTTCCAAATTACCGCTTTCAGCCGCGTTGCACAGAGCTTGATCTGTTACGCTTACGCCTTTACCAGCCAACCATTGAACCAGATCTAAATTACCGCTGGACGCAGCTTCTTCCAGCGCATTGCCATAAAATTCGTCCTCTCTGGTCAGGTCTGCGCCGTGGTCGTACATCCATTGAACCAGTTCAAAATTGCCGCTTCCAGCAGCGTGGTTTATCTCATCAAGGATACAGGTTCCTTTTTCATGAAGCCATTGAACCAGTTCCAACGCCCCGCTTTGAGCGGCAAAACTCAATTCGATGTCGTCAAATTCCGCGCCCTGTTCCAGGAACCACTGAACCATTTTCAGATTACCGCTTTGAACGGCGTTGTTCAAATATCTTATTTCTCGTTTTTCTGAAGATTTAGACTCATCGGATTCGTCGTCCAATTGCATCTCGTCCGATTCAGATCCGTCGAAATAGATGCTGGCGCCTTGTTCTACAAGCCATTGAACCAGTTCAAAATTACCGGAATTGACCGCATAATAAAGCGTTGGATAATCATCTGTATCATCCGCTTTGATATCAAGCCCTTGTTCCACCAGCCATTGAACCAACTCTAAATTGCCGCTTTTCGCTGCAAAATGAAGCATATCATAGCTGTAGCTGATTGAATATTTAACTTTATCTGCGTATTCCGCCAGTTGTTTAACGCGATCCAGGTCGCCCATAAACGCAGCGTAATCCACAACCGTAAAATGTTTATAAACCCTAAAATCAAATTTTCCCGTTTGAAACATCTCTTCAAAACGGCTGATATTCAATTTGCCAAATCTTCTTCGAGCGTCGTTGGCGAGTTTTTCCGAATCAGACGCTTGAACGGGGCTGAACGCCGCCAAACCCGTCAAAACCAGCAGTATTAAAACAAATATTCTTCCTGAATTCATGGAATCGCGCTCCTTTGGGAACAGGGAGTTATTAAATTCACTTTTTTACCCATTATAAACAACACAACGCCTTATGTCAAGAGGCGAAAAAGGAAGACGAATTTAATCGGGAATGTAAAATTACGAACTCGCCTCCCCCAACAACTTTTTTGAACAGGTACGACAGATTCTGTCGTACCTCCATTGAAACGTTTGAAATCTTAACTATAATATAAGTAACTAAATCATAGAGGGAAAATATCATGACGGAAAATCGAACTGTTGCAGACGATCAATTTATCGACTCGGATTCGCTGGACGAACGATTCAAGGACATCCGCGCTTTACAGAAAGAAGTCGCTGAGCTGCTGTATACAAAACGCAGTTTACTCTTTTTTGAAAAGCCGGGGTTGACGAGCATTTTCTATTCCAGCATATTTCGTCACGAAAAGAAGCTCAAGCTCCTTTCCGCGAAAATCGAAAAGTACAAATTCGAAATCAAGCAGATACAAGCCGTTCTCAACGGTCAGGATAAGTCGTTAAAGGACATTGTCAAGCAAAGCAAGCGTCACTTCGCCGCCGTTAAAAACGAGTTGAAAGAATGGAAAAAGGATCTGAAAAAGACGATCAAAACAGGGGGCGATTTCACGTTCAAGCTGTCAAAGAAAAAAGAGAAACAGCTAAAAAACCTTTACGGTTGGATTAAAGCCGAGCCTGTTGTAACCGGCTTCAAAGAAGGCTACAGTCGTATACTGTTAGCCCCTTCAAGCAATTACTATTACAGCAAAAATTTGCAGGGCTTGAAAGAAATCGCTCAATACGCCTATGATTGCAATCTCAACTGGTACAAGCCGATGAAAACCTCGGCGGAAATGCGCCAGGCAACTTCAGCGTGTCAGGCGGCGCGTGACAAGCTTCGGCTTCAAATCGATCAGATTAAACGTCAGTTCCCCTTTACGAGAGAAAACGAGCTAAGGTATGACGACGAAAAGGAACGCTGCGTTAAGGAACTGCGAGAAAAGACTCTCAAAGCCCATAAGGACGTTCTTGAATGGCGGCAGAAGCGAAACGAATTCGTCGCGCTCTATCGGCTCTCAAAGAGAAAACCGCTGCCCAGCGTATTCAAAAAGCGAGCGGAAATCACGCCTCGCCGCACGGTCAATGCGTCTGTGCATTTGATGAAAACAAACGTAGCGGGAACGGCTCACGTTCCGGACGTCGCCGCCCTCGCAGACCAACTTAAGCCCGGCGACCGGCTTTTCCTGATTCGAGAACCGAATAACGAATATGATTCCAACGCCATTATGGTTTTGAATCAAAAGGAACAAAAGCTGGGATACATTCCCAAAGCCAAAAACCCCTTGCTGGCGAAAATGATGGACGAAGGGCTGCTGCTCTACGCCGACGTGGACGATGTCGAGCAAAACGATTCGTGGGTCAAAATCGCCGTCAACGTTTTTATAAATTATTAAACAATCCTTTGAAACGTGGTCTAAACGCAATAATCCAATGAACGAAACCACTTCCAAAACCCGGCAATGGGAACTATTGAAGATTCTCACTTCAAACGATCCCAAACATAAAAACGGATACGCTATCGACGAGCTGTCAAAGAGAATGGGCGTTTCCCCACGAACCATTCAGCGCGACCTGAGCGTGATGAGCGACATCTTAAAAACGGGAAAGATTGTCCTCGAATGCCGCCCCGTTCCCGGTTCCGGAAAACAGCTGTGGAAAATCGATTTTCTCTCGGGAGAAAGCACGGTCAACCTCTGTTACGACGAAGCTATCGCGCTGTGCATCGGATACCAGTTCCTTCAGCCGCTTATCGGAACGCCGATTTGGAAGTCTGCCAGCGCCGGGATAAAAAAGATTCGCTCTCAGCTCGGCAAAGACGTCATTGACAAATTCGACGCCATGGCGAAGTCGGCGTTTATTACTCACGTCGGCAGCAGCAATTACCAGTCCAACGAATACACGTCTATTTTGGACGACATTTACTCTGCCATGGAATCGCAGTGCAGCGTCGTAATCAAGTACCGGTCTCAGGAATCGACCAGGGCGGAATCCTATTCCATTGACCCGTACCACATCATGCTGCACAAGGGGTCGATATACATCATCGGCTATTCTCACAAAGTCAACGCCATGCGGCATTGGAAGCTCAACAGAGTGGAACAGACGGAACTGCTTTACAACGTCAAGTTCAACAAAGACCCCAGTTTCAATATCGGGAAATACATGTCCGGGTCGTTCGGCGTGATTCATTTCCCGACGGAAAAGTTGCAAAAAGTAAAAATCCGGTTTGACGAATCCGTCGCCCGATACGTCAGCGAACACGTCTGGTCGAACTCGCAGAAGATTACGTCACAGCCAGACGGCTCTATCGTTCTGGACATGCAGCTCAACAACACAGTAGAAGTCAAAAACTGGATTATGAGTTTCGGCTCCCACGCAGAAGTGTTAAAACCCGCCTTCCTTCGAGACGAAATCGTTGCTAACCTGCAAGCAGCGCTAAAGAAGTATGGAAATGAATGAAAGGCGGTAACGGAGTGAGCGAAGCGAACGTAGTTACGCTTAGGCGAGCCACGGATGTAAACCAGTGGGCGTGAACGAAGCCCCCGGAAAAGACTCACGCGGAGGAGCAGAGACGCGGAGAATGGTTTTCGGCTGCGAAATACGTTTTCAGCAGGACAGAAAGGCGCCCAGGGACGGGCGCCATCCAGGGGACGTTTCCGGCTTACACAATGCGGAATTTCCCCCTTCGAACATCCATAAACCAATCGGCGAAAATCCGTTTAATCCGTTAAATCCGTGAACGGACTGACCCGCAAATAACCAACGAGCGCCGCTTGGTGTAATTGCTAATTGCTAATTTACTTCCCTTCGACCATTTCCGCCAAGCCGAGGTCGATGAACTGTCCGCCGCTGGTCTGCTTGACGTGGACGGCAATGACGTTCGTTCCTTTCTTAAGCGCTTTGCAGGCTTCGGGCGAAACGTCCTGAACGGTATAGGCTGTTACGTATCCGGTCAGACTGAACGCTTTGACGCCGTTGATGTAGACGTCGCAGTCTTCGTCATGGAAGAGCGTCGCGGCGAGGAATCCTTCCAGATTCCCGTCGAATTCAAACGTCTTGCGAAGCCAGATGTCGGACGTTTCCCATTTCGTTGTCGGAACGTTGTACTGGTCTTGTCTGCCGAATCCCGCAACGCCTTCTTCCCATTTGGAATCGTCAAATGCGGGCTGAGTCCAGTCGTCTGAGGGCTGTTCGGTGGTGAACTTCCAGGTCGGCTTTCCCTTGCGGGCGTCGTCGAACAGAACGCGCTTGACAACCGGAGCAGGGCGGAAGAGAATCGAGTTCGCTTTGGCGACGTTTTCCTCGCCCATCTTGTTGACCTCGCGGTCGTAGGTCATCAGACCGTTGGATTCCGTTTCGACGTCAGTCGTCTGCGTGTAAACGCCGGCGGAAAGCCCTTCGTCAATCAGCGTGCGAAGCCGCTTCATCAGTCCGGTGTAACGTTCCAGAAGAGCGGCGCTGTCGCCCATGTTGACGTAGCCCCAGTTGCCGTCGGTTTTCCAGAAGTGTCCTTGCAACGGAAGCCCCAGACCGCCGAATTCTCCCAGTACGATAGCAAACTCGTCGCTGTTGGCGGGACGGTTCGGACCGGGATAAGAGTGCATGTCGTGAACGTCGCCGCAGTTCTTAAACGTCCAGCCGCTGGCGCAGTTGACAACGCGGGTCGGGTCGAAGTCCTTCGTGTACGCGACGACCTTTTCCGTGTCGAACTGTCCCCATCCTTCGTTGAACGGAACCCACATAATAACGGACGGCGAGTTCTGCAGCTCGGTCATGATGTCCGTCCATTCGTTGTAGTAGTTTTGAGAGGCTTCGGGGGCTTCAGGACGTCCAACGGCGTTGCTGCCGGAGGGCATGTCCTGCCAGACGAGCAAGCCGAGCTTGTCACAGTAATAGTAGAATCGGCGGGATTCCACCTTGACGTGCTTGCGGAGCATGTTGAAGCCCATCTTTTGGGTCGCGATCAGGTCGTATTTCAGAGCCTCGTCCGTCGGAGCCGTGTACAGTCCGTCCGGCCACCAGCCCTGATCCAACGGGCCGTACTGGAAGATGAACTTGCCGTTGACAAGCAGACGCAGATAGTCGTCCTTGTCTTTGCCGATAGTCGACGTTCTCAAGCCGATGTAGCTTTCGACCTTGTCGATTTGCTCGGCGTTGATCGCCAGCTTATAAACGACGTTGTACAGATACGGCGAGCCGGGCGCCCAGAATTTGGGGTCTTCGATCTTGCCGGTAAAGGTAAACTTGCCGTCAACGATTCGGGTCCATTCAGCAAAGACGACTTTGCCTTCCGCATCGTAAATAGCGACTTCCGCCGCGGTGTTTTCGATGGTCGTATCCGCCACGAACGCGGTTCCCTGAATCACAAACGAGCCGTCCAGAGCGGGAACCAGTTTGCCGTCTTCCAGTTTCGCAGCGTATCCGGCAGCGGAAAGAATCTGTCCCTGCGGAGCAACCGGTTCCATCCAGACGGATCCCCACAAACCTGTAACAGCTGTGTACATGATTCCGCCGGGGCGGCGAACCTGCTTGCCGTGCGGCTGCCAGTTGGCGTCGGTTGGGTCGTAAACGACAACGCGCAGTTCCTGCTCGCCTTCAACCAGAACGTCGGTAATGTCAAAGCTGAAAGGCGTGTATCCGCCGGTATGCTTCCCGACGAGTTTGCCGTTAACGAAAACCTGGGTTTTCCAGTCGCAGGCTTCAAAGTTGAGAAGGATTCGCTTGCCGGCTTTAGTCCATTCTTCAGGAACCGTAAACTTGCGGTTGTAGACCAGCTGTTTGTTTTCGCCGACGAACTTCTTCACGCCGGACAGAGCCGATTCAATCGGATACGGAACGAGGATTTCGCCCTCAGAGGCAAACGTTTCCGCGGAGGCGTCTTTGTCGATAATAGCGTAGTCCCAAAGACCGTTGAGGGACTTCCAGTCCTTTCTTTCAAACTGCGGACGCGGGTATTCCGGTAGGGCGTTGTCAGGGCTGACTTCTTTCGCCCAGCGGCTGACAATCGGGTTGTCCTGAATTTCCCAGGCGTAAACGCTGGCGGCGCCAACAACGAATAGCGCCAAAAGGAAGACGGTTAAACGTCGAGTCATTGATAACTCCTTTCAATGTGTTGAAAAAATTATAAAATGAATTGTCTATTTTACGTAAGAGCAATTATAAACCAAAGAATTTTTTAAAACAAGACCCCGGGGAAGATTTTTTGAAAAGGGGAGGCGGGGTGCGTCAGCCCCCGGGCAAAAACCGCGTCAGCGGTTAAAAAGACTGGGAAATCGCTGGGAACTTCTGGGAAATAGCTGGGATAAGCTGGGAAGGGATTGGTTTTTCCCAGCAATTCCCAGAATCCTCCCAGTCTTTTAGCGGGTCATTGGACAAGGCGGCGTCAAGCCGCCGCATTCCCCGCGCAAGCGCCAATTCCGAATTCCCCTGTCCCCCCTTTTCATACTTCTTATTTTGAGTAAACTGTATAATATCGTATTTTGTATAATTAATCCAACTTTCAATTGGAGGTGATTTTTTATCGTGTCCGAAATTGCAACCCGTTGCGTTCAGGGAGGGTATACGCCTAAAAACGGCGAACCTCGCCAGATTCCGATTATTCAGTCAACCACTTTCAAGTACGACACCAGCGAAGACATGGGCTTGCTGTTCGATTTGAAAGCCAGCGGTTATTTTTACACCCGCCTTCAGAACCCGACCAACGACTTCGTCGCAGCCAAAATCTGCGAGTTGGAAGGCGGTACGGCGGCTTTGCTGACCAGTTCCGGTCAGGCGGCGAACTTCTTCGCCATTTTCAACCTCTGCTCAGCCGGCGACCACGTCGTTTCCTCCGCCGCGATTTACGGGGGAACGTTCAACCTGTTCGCCGTTACGATGAAGCGAATGGGAATCGAGTTCACGTTCGTCGCCCCGGACGCTACCGACAAAGAGCTGGAAGCGGCATTCCGCCCCAACACCAAAGCGGTTTTCGGCGAGACCATTTCCAACCCGTCTTTGGACATTCTCGATATCGAACGCTTTGCCGCCGCGGCTCATCGACACGGCGTTCCGCTGATTATCGACAACACCTTCCCGACTCCGATCAACTGCCGTCCGTTTGAATGGGGCTGCGACATTGTTACGCACTCTACGACCAAGTACATGGACGGACACGCGACCAGCGTCGGCGGCTCGATTATCGATTCCGGCAAGTTCAACTGGGACGAACACGCTGACAAATTCCCCGGCTTGACCACTCCGGACGAATCCTACCATGGAATTACGTACACCAAACAGTTCGGACAGGGCGCGGCGTACATTACCAAATGCGTCGCCCAGCTGATGCGAGATTTCGGCGCGATCCCGTCTCCGCACAACAGCTTCCTGCTCAACGTCGGTTTGGAATCGCTGCACCTTCGCATGCAGCGTCACTGCCAGAACGCGCAGGCGGTTGCCGAGTTCCTTGACGCAAACCCGAAAGTCGCGTGGGTCAACTTCAGCGGACTGCCGAACAACAAGTACTACGCTCTGGCGCAGAAGTACATGCCCAACGGGACGTGCGGCGTCGTTTCTTTCGGACTCGTTGGCGGCCGCGCCGCTGCAGAACGGTTCATGAAAGAGCTTAAAGTCGCAATTATCGCCACCCACGTCGCCGACGCTCATTCCTGCTGTCTGCACCCGGCAAACGCCACGCACCGACAGCTTTCCGACGCGGAACTGGAAGCCTGCGGCGTCAAGCCCGACATGATCCGCTTCTCCGTTGGAATCGAAGATATCAAAGACATTCTGAGCGACATCGAAAACGCTCTGAAAGTAGTCTGACGAGTAGCGAGTTGCGAGTTGCGAGGCGGCGAGGCGCCGCTCCCAATCCGCGCTCCCGCGCGAGTCGTATTATTATCGCTCCCGTTGGTCGCTTACATCTCCGTGGGTAAAACCAGCGGAGATTTCCCCCGTGGGTTAAAACCCACGGCTACTAATATTGAACCGCTACGCGGTTCTTAAGGAAGTGCTTCGCGCTACTACTGCCTACTGCCTATTGCCTATTGCCTCCCCTCATGAAACGCATAATTCTCCTCATCGTAACGATCTGTTCGACCGCGTTTGGGCAAATGCCCGACAATTTTTCCGAAAAGGTTCAGAAGGCGATTAACGCTGTTTCGCCGTCGGTTGTTTCGTTACAGCCGGTCGGCGGAATGGAAACGTCTGGAGAAAGCCTCTTGCCGGAGGTTTCCACCGGCGTGTTCGTTTCGACGGACGGGTATATTATCACGACGTCGCTGGGATTCGACCCGGCGCCGTCGTCGATTATTGTGCGTCTTAACGACGGCAAAATCTGTTCGGGAAAGGTTATCGCGATTGACAAGATTCGCAAGCTGGCGTTACTGAAAATCACGACGGACGCGCCAACTCCGGTTCCGGAATTCGTCCCGCGGTCAGAGTGGAAAGTCGGTCAATGGACGATCGCCTGCGGCCGCGTCTTCCCGCCCAACGCTCAGGGCGTCAGTTCCGTCAACGCGACGGTCGGGATTCTTTCTGCCGTCAGCCGCGTTTGGGGGATCGCCGTTCAGACGGACGCTGCGGTTTCGCCCAACAATTACGGCGGGCCGCTGCTGGACGTTCGCGGACGAGTTATCGGGATTATCGTTCCGCTGTCTCCGCAAAGCGACGAAGCCGACGCCGGCGTTGACTGGTACGATTCCGGAATCGGGTTCGCCATCCCGTGGGACGCCGTCCAGTCCGTATTCCCTAAACTCGCCAAAGGCGAAAACATCGTTCCGGGATTTATCGGTTTTGCGACGGAAATTCCCAACCCGTCTGTTGCAGAACCGATTTTGCTTGACCCGCCCAAAGACTCGCCCGCTGACAAAGCCGGGTTCAAAAAGGGCGACCGAATCGTTTCCGCCGACGGGAAACCGGTTGCAACGTTCGCTCAGTTCAAACGGGCAATTTCCGGCAAAGCGCTCGGCGACACAATCGAAGTTACCGTTGAGCGCAAAGGAAAAAAGGACGCTGAGCCGAAAACGATTACAAAACAGATAACGCTGGCTGAACGTCCGAAAAAGGCGGAAAAAGAGGAAGAGGAGAAAAAGCCCGGCATGCTGGACCAGCTCAGAAAGAATCTCAAAGACCTGTTGCCCAAACTGCCGAAGAAGCCTGAAAAATGAATATATCGCTCAAAGACAAAGGGCGATATATCTTCTGGATAGGAATCGCCCTGCTAACGCTCCGATTTATCATGGCGTTCAAGACGGGCGATTTCACGCGGCAGGAAGCCAGTCTGGCTGCGACCGGGCTTCGCAGCGGCATTCTGCTCACTGCTATCGGCTTGGCGTGGGATCAGCTGATAAAAATTCCACTTTGGCTGTTTATCATGATCCCGATTGCAACGCTGCTGATTGTCGTCTGGCCGCGGCAAGCGATGTTTCTTATCCCGCTGATATTTATTCTGATTCTCGTCAAACGCTGGTTGGACAGATGGACAACGCCAGAGACGAAAAAGAAAACATCAAATAAAAAAAAGAATCGGAAGAGTAAGGAATAAAAAACGCTTTGCGTTGCGTAAATCATTGAGCAGCGCAAAGCGTAATTGCTAATTGCAAATTGCTAATTGCTAATTCTCTTTAGCCGTAGATTTCGTTCCACAGACCGTTGAGGTCGATGTCTTGAGCCGTTCCGACGAAGAAGACGGCGCGGAAGTTCATCTTTTGAACCGTGCCAGCCGGGAATTCCGCTCCCTTGATGTAGTACGGCAGCGGGGAAATGTTGCCGTAGTCGCGAACCAGCCACGGGCAGTCGCCGTCGACGCCCCAGTCTTTCCACGCCGCAGCAGGAGCGCAAAAGACGGCGCAGCCTTCTGTAATCGCCGGATTGAACCGACGTTTGCCGTAGTACGCCATCCATTTATGGGCTTTCTTTTCGTTGTTCGCCTGACGGAAAACGCCTTCGTCGGAAACAAGCTCTCCGCCTCCGTCCGGGCAAATATCCTGCGAAACGCGAACGCCAAAGAATCCGTGATTGGTCGGATCGCATTTGACATCAACGAGCATGGTTCGGGCGTATTCCAGATCAAGAATATAGTAGTCGTCGCAGCGCCAGTCGATTGTATACTTGCGGGTGTCGGTAATAATCGGGTCTTGATCCGGCTTCTTCCAGACGCCTTCGTCCGTCCAGACGATTTTCTTTTCGTCACAGGAAACGATTTTCACGCCTTGAGAGAGAATCTGCCCGTCTTTGCGTCCGCCCTGCCAGTAGTTGCCGCCGTTGACGCGGTCTTCTCCCAGGAAGCATCCGCGATGGTGCGGCCACGGCTGAGACGATTCCGTCAGAAGCGTTACCATCGACTTCGGCCCAACCATCGGGTACAGGTACGGATACTTCTGATTCGGTCCGGTTCGGTACGTCGCCAGACACTGGTTGTCTTTGCGAATCCAGAGGTCTTTGTCAGCGAAATCGGGATTGTACGCTGTGATGTGTTCAACAGCCTGATCTCCCCAGCCGGGAATGAACTTGCCTGTTCTGCCAGCGTAAATCGGCTGGTACTGATTTCCGGTTTGAGCGGCTTCTTCCGCTCCCGCAATCGTATAGGACAGCCCGACAGCCGCGGCGGCTGCGCCTGCCTTGAAAAATTCGCGTCGTTGCATTGGATGAAAACTCCTTGGTAATTAAAGTTGCGAGTTGCGAGTAGCGAGTTGCGAGAAATCATTCCCAATTCCTACTCTTAAAAATACATTTTAACAAAGGATTAAACGAAAAACAACCGGGGGAGATAAAGATTTTCGTTTTTTTCTAAATATTCCCTATTTTGTACAACTGCCCGATTGCAAACGACCAAGCAAGCGTATATAATGATTTTCATAAGAGTAAATCATCTTTACTCATCCGGTAACTGCGAACATTTTGATGTGAGTTACGAGAGGATTTTGTGCATCGCTTGCGTTTCTCGCAACTCGCTACTCGCAACTCGCAACTCAATTATATCGAAAGGAGAATTTGTAATGAATCGACGCGAAGCGTTAAAGTATACGTTGGCGGCAACGGCAAGCGTTGGGCTGTTTCAGTCGGCGCGGGCTGACGAATCCAAACCCGGAGTGGAGGCGAACGGCCGCTGGACGGTCGAACGCGCTCAGGCGTGGGGAAAGAAACAGGGCTGGATTGTCGGCTGCAATTACGTTCCGACGTACGCTGTCAACCAGATTGAAATGTGGCAGAAGCTGACGTTTGATCCCGCAGTTATCGATTCCGAGCTGGGACTGGTTGAGCAAACCGGCATGAATACAGTCCGCGTTTTCATTCACGATTTGTTGTGGAGAGATCAGCGCGACGACTTTTTCGGCAACGTCCGCAAGTTTTTCGATCTGTGCGAAAAACACGGTCTGAGAGTCATTTTCAACTTCTTTACCAACGGCGGCGCGGAAGGCGCGGTTATCGGTCCGCAGCCGGCGCCGAAACCGTTTGTTCATAACAGCCAGTGGCGCCAGACGCCCGGAAAAGAAGCCGTCATAAACAAGCCGGAAAAATGGTCAATGATGGAAGACTACGTCATGGATACAATGACGACGTTCCGAAACGACGAGCGCATTCTGTTCTGGGATTTGTTTAACGAACCCGCCAATTCCGGCAACCGGGAAATGACGCTCGGGTTCCTGAAACTGCTCTGGTCGTGGGCGCGAAAGATCGACACCCCGTTCCCGATGACGTCCGCCATTCAGAGTACAAGACCCGCCCCGATCGCCAATTTCCTCATTGAGAATTCCGACGTCCTCAGCTTCCATTGCTATGCGAATCTGGAAGGAATGAAAAAAGACGTCGAGAGGTATCAGAAGTACAACCGCCCGCTGATTTGCAAAGAATGGATGGCGCGGCAACGGAAATCTACGGTTATGGACATCCTCCCGTACCTCAAAGAGCAAAACGTCGGCGCGATTAACTGGGGACTCATTCCCGGAAAACTGCAAACCAATTACCCGTGGGGCTGGGGACCGGAAAAGGGCGAACCGGACGTCTGGTTCCATGACCTGTACCGAGAAGACCACACCCCCTACGACCCGAAGGAAATCGAGCTGTTCCAGAAACTGTCGGGGAAAGTTAGGGAGTAGGGAGTAGGGAATAGGGAGTAGGGAATAGTCGCGGGGATCGCTTGCGCGGGGAGTGCGGCGCCCCTAGGCGCCGCCTTGTCCAATGACCCGCTGAAAACTGCGACGCAGCCGAAAACCTTTCTGGATCGCGGACGTAAGTCCGCCAAAGAAAATTTTACCACAAAGAACACATAGAACACATAGAACACAAAGAAATCTTTAAAACTTCGCATACTTCCTCCGCATCTCCGCGGCTCCGCGTGAGATTTGCCCGGACGTCTCGCCATCGTTTCGGTTCGCCTGACGGCGAACTGCGTAATTCCGCTCCCGCTGGTCGCTTCATTACCGCCTTCCATTTAATTTGCGAACTCCGCGTGAGATTTTTCTGCCGACTTACGCACCCCGGCTCGCCATTCCAAAAAACTTTTTTCGGGGGCTTGCATTTTTCTAAATTTTGTTTTATAATCGACTTTCGTAAATTGAAATTACATTTTTTTATTTTGGACATGTACATCGAAAGGAGTAATCAATGACTCGACGTTTAACCGCCTTACTGTTTGCGCTGTGCGCGGCTTGCGCCGTCAGCGTTCAGGCGTGGGAAATTCAGAACAACCCCATTCTCAGCCGCTGGGTAGAACATGTTAACCCGGATAACGCACTGCCGGAATACCCGCGTCCGCAGTTTGAACGCGCCGCATGGCAGTCCCTCAACGGTCTTTGGGACTACGCTATTATCGACAAAGACGCCTCGACAGAAGAATTTGCCGCCGACGGCGAAATCCTCGTTCCGTATCCAATTGAATCCGCTCTGTCCGGCGTAAAGAAGTTCGTCGGTGAAACCAAACAGCTGGTCTACAACCGCAAGTTCACCGTTCCCGCCAACTGGGCTGGCAAACGAATCCTTCTTAACTTTGAAGCCTGCGACTGGATTACCAACGTTTACGTCAACGGCAAACACGTTGGAAAACACGTCGGCGGATACGCCCCGTTCAGCTTCGACATTACCGACGCTCTGGTTGAAGGCGAACAGGAAGTTCGCGTTGTCGTTTACGACCCGACCGACGCCAACTGGCAGCCGATTGGAAAACAGGTTCGCTCGCCCCGCGGAATCTGGTACACGTCCGTAACTGGTATTTGGGGATCCGTCTGGATGGAACCGGTTGCCAAGCAGGGACAAATCGCGTCCGCCGCCGGATACGCTGCAACTCTGGAAGACGGCAAACTGACGCCCGCTCTGGACGGCTCGTTTGTTATCAAGGGAACCTCCGACGCGGCTGACGGCGCTGAAGTCAACGTTAAAATTCTCGCTCCCAACGGCGACACGGCTTTCATCGGATCCGCTGACGTCAAAGACGGCAAGTTCACGTTTACCGGCAAGATTGAAAATCCGAAATTCTGGGCGCCCGGCTCTCCGTATCTCTACGACGTCGTTTACACTCTGACGGTTGACGACGCCAAGGTTGACGAAGTCAGCAGCTACATCGGCTTGAGAACGTCTACAATCGGCGTCGACAAGAGCAAGGACGACTATCTGCGTCTGCTTGTCAACGGCAAGTTCATCTTCCAGTACGGTCCGTTGGATCAGGGCTGGTGGCCGGATGGGCTGTACACGGCTCCGACGGACGAAGCTCTGCGTTACGACCTCGAAATCACTCAAAAGATGGGCTTTAACATGCTCCGCAAGCACGTCAAGGTCGAATCCCGCCGATTCTACTATCACTGCGACAAACTCGGTTTGCTCGTCTGGCAGGACATGCCTTCCGGCGACCGACACATTCGTCCGAGCGATCCGGACATTGTCCGAACTCCGGAATCCGCTAAAAACTATTATCACGAATGGACGGAAATCATGACGACGCTTCAGAACTCGCCGTCAATTATCATGTGGATTCCCTTCAACGAAGGCTGGGGACAGTTCGACACGGAAAAGGTTGTCAAGTACACGAAAGACTTTGACCCAACCCGTTTGGTCAACTGCGCCAGCGGCTGGACGTTCCGTCCCTGCGGCGACGTTCACGACATTCATCATTATCCCGCGCCTGCCCGTCCGGCTAACAGCGACCAGTTCGCCATCGTTTTGGGCGAATTCGGCGGTCTGGGGCTTGAAATTCCCGGTCACACCTGGAAACAGAAGGGCAACTGGGGCTATCAGGGGCTTATTGGCGACCGTCAGGCTCTGCTTAACAAATATACCGGACTGATGAAATCGCTGCGCGGTCTGATTGACGAAGGGCTTTCCGCCGGCGTTTACACACAGACGACGGACGTCGAAATTGAAATCAACGGTCTGATGACCTACGATCGCAAAGACATCAAGATGGGCTTGGAGAACATCGCTAAAGCCAACGCTCTGCTTTATAAACCGTTGCCGGTTGAAAAGCGCGTTCTTATCAACGACGCCCGCAAAGGAGAATCCGTTTGGAAGTTCACAACCGAACAGCCCGCAGCGAACTGGATGGACTCCACCTACGACGATTCCAGCTGGGATTCCGGCAAAGCGGGATTCGGCAAGATGACGGAATACGTCGAACCGGCAACAGAATGGAACACGCCGGAAATCTGGCTTCGCAAGACGTTTGAATTCGACGGGAATCTGGAAGGATTCCTCGCCGCGACGCTGTTCCATGACGAAGACTGCGAAGTCTACATCAACGGCGTCAAAGCGTTGACCGTAACCGGATTCGTAACCCGTTACAACACATTCGACCTCGCCCCTGAAGCCGCCAAGGCTCTCAAAGCCGGAAAGAACGTAGTCGCCATTCACGTCAAGCAGACCAAAGGCGGTCAGTTCATTGACTTCGGTCTGGTTGAAATGGGCGAAGGGAAGTAAATTAGCAATTTTCAATTAGCAATTACGCAAGCGTTGCTCGTTGGTTATGAGCGGGTCAGTCCGTACACGGATTTAACGGATTAGACGGATTTTCGCTGATTGGTTAATTGTTGTTCTTACCTTATTTTCTCCCCTTACTAAAGTTTTTTGGAAAGGGGAGTTTGAGGGGGCGGCGTGGAGCCGCTCCCAATCCGCGCTGCCGCGCGAGACGTATTATAACCGCTCCCGTTGGTCGCTTTGCTCTTTAATACTATAGTTTTTAAGCCGCAAAGAACGCAAAGCTTTTAAAACTTCGCGAACATTCTCCGCGTCTCCGCATCTCCGCGTGAGATTTTACCGTGCGGCTTCGCACCGACAATGTCGGTTCCTGATTGGAAGTGGGTAGCGCCAAAAAAGGCTTTTTCGGAGGCATAACCTTGTCCTACTGCCCGTGCGGCTTCGCACCGACAAGGTCGGTTCCTTATTGGAAGTGGGTAGCGCCAAAAAAGGCTTTTCGGAGGCATAACCTTGTCCTACTGCCCGTGCGTCTCGCACCCCGGCTCATCTATGCGTACTTCCGTTCGCTGCCGTCTTTCAAAAATCGACAGCAAACCGTCTCTTTTCAACCAAACCCTCTATTTTAACAAGATTTTTCTCTAAAAATCACATTTGGCGCTTTCAAATCTCAAAATATCGATTATAATATATATTGATATTATGTGAGCGTCTATAATCGACCAACTGTATTGGCGATGAGG
>JAZMZV010000252.1:0-15649 GCA_045586185.1 Thermoguttaceae bacterium
TAGCCGTGGGTTTTAACCCACGGAAGGAGCTGTGGCGCGAAGCGCCTCATTAAACAACTCCTCACTCCTCCCTCCTCACTCCTAACTACCATACCAATCGATTCACCAAATCCCCTACTACCCAATGTCCGAAACCCGAACAGGAACAACCGAGTTATCTTCTCGCAAACGACGCGCTACGGCAGAGTCCATGGCGCAGTCGCAAAAGAATATATCCGTCAGCGAATTTTTTATGAAAAACCGCCATTTGCTGGGGTTTGACAGCACGAGCAAGGCTCTTTTAACAACCGTTAAAGAGGCGGTTGACAACTCGCTTGACGCCTGCGAGGAAGCGGGAATCCTGCCGGAAATCTGGGTCGGAATCAATCAAACCGGCGAGAACCGATATCAGGTTTACATTCAGGACAACGGACCGGGAATCGTGAAAAAACAGATCCCGCCCATTTTCGGAAAGCTGCTCTACGGGTCTAAGTTTCACAAACTGAAAATGACCCGCGGTCAGCAGGGTATTGGCATTTCCGCCGCCGGCATGTACGGCGCGATGACAACCGGCAAGCCCGTGCTGGTTATGTCGCAAATCAGCAAACGCAACGCGTTTTATTGCGAGCTGAAAATCAACACGAAAACCAACGAGCCGGAAATTCTCAATAATCACGGGGACGGCGTTGTCATTCCCGCAGCTCAGTCAGAGCGCGAAGAATGTATGAAGGAAAACAACATTCAATGGGAAGACGTTCCCCATGGAACGAGAATTACCATTGAACTGGAAGCGTCGTTCTTCCGCGGTCGCAGGTCGGTTGACGAATACATCGAGCAAACCGCCATCGCCAACCCGCACGCTACAATTCATTACAAAAGCCCGTTGGACGACAATTATACAACCATCGCCCGTTCGACAGACCAACTCCCGCCCGAGGCGAAAGAGATCAAACCGCACCCCTACGGGGTTGAACTGGGCATGCTGGCGACGATGCTCAAAGACTCCAAAGAGCCGACCATGTCGTCGTTTTTGACAAAGAGCTTTTCCAAGGTCAGCCCGGTCAAGGCGCAGGAAATCTGCGGAAAAGTGGGGCTGTCGACGTCCATGAAGCCCGGCAAGGTGGAGCACGACCAGGTCGACAAACTGTACAAAACAATTCAGGCGACCAAACTGCCCAACCCGTCAACGGAATGTCTGTCGCCCATTGGGGAAGATCTGCTCATTAAAGGCATGCACACCGTCATGCCGGGCGAATTCTATACCGCAGCAACGCGACCGCCAGCCGTCTATCGCGGCAACCCGTTTCAGCTGGAAGTCGGTCTGGTTTACGGTTCAGCGACGGCAACGCAGCAGGTCAGCAAAGATCTTTTGTTGGAACTGCTGGACGAAACCGACACGCGAACGCTGCGTCAGTTCCTCGTGATGACGTTCTACGGTTTGGGCGCAGACGGCGCGGACAAGATTCTCGCCAAGGCAAAAATCGGAACGCGAAAGTCTCCCAAGGGGTTGTCGGAACGAGAAGTCAACCAGCTTTTTGACGCCATGCACAACCTCAACCTGTCGGAAGGGCAAACGATGAACGTCATGCGGTACGCCAACCGCGTCCCGTTACAGTTTCAGGAAGGCGCGTGCGCTATAACTCAAACGATTAAAGGTATGAACTGGCGTTCATACGGGTTAAGTCAGTCGCGCAACAGCCTGCCCGCCGGACCGGTGAGCATCATGGTTCATCTTGCCAGCGTCTGGGTTCCCTTTACGTCGGAATCGAAAGAGGCAATCGCCCTCTATCCGGAAATTCAAAAGGAACTCCGATTGGCGTTACAAACCGTCGGGCGCAAGCTGGGCATGTACCTGCGCCGACGCATGAAAGTCAAGCAGGAAGCCGACCGACGCCAGCAGTTTATCCGCTATCTGGGCGAAATCGCGACGGCAACCAGCGCCATTTCCGGCGTCAATAAAGATGAGCTTCATCAAAAGCTCATCGAACTGGCGAAAAGCAAGACCTCCATGGCGGACGTCGAACTGGACGAAAACGGCAGACCGATCGAACAGCCGCAGCAGTCCCCCACCGAAATGGACCTGGGCGACAACGTTCTCATTGTCGAACAGGACGCGATGCAGTTTATTCACAGAGCGTCCAACGGAGCAGGTCAGCAGAAGTTCGACTTTGACGATTCGGATGCGGAGTCGGATGAGGAAGACGGCGCGGACGAGCAAGAGGGTCAAGACCAGCAAGAGTGATTTCAAATGAGCAGAACGAAAAAAGAGACGGCAGGACTGACGAAGCTGGGAAATCATAATACAAAGTACGATTATGATTACAATCCAGACGTGTTGGAATGTTTTGTAAACAAGCATCCGGAGAACGACTATATTGTAACGCTGGACGCCTACGAGTTTACGTCTCTTTGTCCGATTACAGGTCAGCCGGACCTGGCGAAGGTCGTCATCAGCTACATTCCCAATCAACAGATGGTCGAAAGCAAGTCGTTAAAACTGTACTTGTTCAGCTTTAGGAATCACGGCGATTTTCACGAAGACTGCATGAACATTATCATGAAAGATTTAATCAGGCTGATGAATCCGAAATACATAGAAGTCCGAGGAATCTTCGCGCCCAGAGGGGGCATTTCCATCTTTCCGTTTGTCAATTGGGCTAATCCGGATTTCGGCTATCAGGAACTTTGCTATCAAAGAAAGCTGGACGTTCTGAAATCCGCTTCAGACAGAACAATCCGGTTTGATATGTAAGGAGGGAACGGGAATGAAAGCGCTTGTATTAAGCAGCGGCGGCGTGGACTCGACAACCTGTTTAGGCATCGCCGTAGAAAAATACGGGAAAGAAAACGTTGTAACAGCGTCCCTGTTTTACGGTCAGAAACATTTTAAGGAACTGGAATGCGCCAATAAAGTGGCTCGGTATTACGGCGTTCCGCATTATGAATTAAACATCAGCAGTATTTTTGAGTTTAGCAATTGTTCGCTGTTAGGACATTCGACAGAAAAAATCGTGCATGAAAGCTATGCTCAACAGATTCAGGAAATCGGTAACGAAAGAATTAACACGTACGTCCCATTCCGAAACGGGCTGCTGCTGTCAATCGCAGCGGCGTACGCGGACGGTCTGTTTCCCAAAGAACAGATTGCGATTTTCTTTGGCGGGCACGCGGACGACGCCGTCGGCAACGTCTATGCAGACTGCACCCAGGACTTTGTCAGCGCCATGAACTCGGCAATCAATATCGGCACGTACAAAAAGATTTTTATTGAAAGCCCGTTGATCAACATGCATAAAGCGCAGGTTGTAAAACGCGGGCTTGAATTGCACGTTCCCTACGAACTGACGTGGAGCTGTTACGAAGGCGGCGAAAAACAATGCGGCGAATGCGGTACGTGCATCGACCGTCGGAAAGCGTTCGAGGCGAACGGCGTTGTAGATCCCGTTGGCTATGCATCGGGGAGGTAATAGGGAGTAGGGAATAGGGAATGGATTGGAAGGCGGTAATGAAGCGACCAGCGGGAGCGAAATTACGCTTTCACCGTAAGATGAACTTAATTCTCGCAACTCGTTACTCGCAACTCGCAACTTAAAATGTTATCATATTAGCCACAAAAAAGTTCGAACTAATGTACACGATAATTAAACAGTTTGATATTTCTGCCGCTCACAAGCTAAACCTGAACTATCCAAGTAACTGCTCAACGCTGCATGGGCACAACTGGCGGATTAAAGTGTTTTGCCGATCGAAGGAATTGAACGAAAACGGAATGGTTATAGACTTCACCCAGATTAAAGAGCTGGTTCAGAACAAGCTAAACCATGCGTATCTGAACGATATTCTGGATTTCAATCCGACCGCGGAAAATATTGCAAAATGGATTGTGGACACCGTTCCGTTCTGCTATAAAGCCGTCGTTGAAGAGACGGACGGCAGCATTGCAATCTATGAAAAAGACGTACAAGATTAACGAAATCTTCTATTCCATTCAGGGAGAGGGGGCGAACGCCGGCGTTTCTGCCGTATTCGTCCGGTTTTCCGGCTGCAACCGGCGCTGCCCGTTTTGCGACACCCGTCACGAATCCGGCGTCGAAATGACGGCAGAGCAGATTCGTCAAGCGGTTGAAAAAGCGGATAACGGTCAAAACACAATGGTCGTTTTAACGGGCGGAGAACCGACTCTGCAATTGTCCGAAGACGAAAATCTGTTCCCCTATACCAGCTCCCGCCGGTTTATTGCTATTGAAACCAACGGAACGGGCGCCGTCCCGAGTTGGATTGACTGGGTTACCGTGTCGCCCAAAGAGAATATCCCGCTTGACAAACTGCCCCGATTTAACGAAGTTAAACTGCTCTTTGACGAAACCCGCCTTGACTATTTCCAGCTCTTTAACCGAGACGGAATCACAGCGTTTATTCAGCCGATCGAACGCAGCGGGGAATACAATTTCGACGAAGCGATCGCCTTCGTCAAACAGAACCCCCGCTTCCGCCTTTCCGTTCAGATTCATAAACTGATAGGGGTGCGTTAAGCGTCTTTAGTAACGAATGTGACAATTTTGGGGAGTGCGGCGGCTTGACGCCGCACTTTAACCGCTAACGCGGTTGCCCGGGAACTCACGTTCCCGGCTCGCCTTATTTCTCCCACTTAAACGCTCGCAAACTCGCGGCGGAGCAGGGGATGGTTACGTTGCCGTTGTTGACGCGGAATTTCTCGCCGGTTACGCAGTCTGTCAAAACGCCGTTGGGAAGGTCGTCAATTTTGACCTTTTGGTCTGTATAGGCAAGGTTGCAGACGAAGTACCAGACGCGATTCTGTCCGGCGTCGATTTTTCTGACCCATTCCTGACCGTACTTTTCTTTTTGAATCAAAACGCTGGGCAGAGCGGGCAGGGACAGGAACGCCTGAGTAAACTTCCGGTAGACGTCCGGGAACCCGCGCTGATACGTGTTGCCGCACAGATACCCGATTTGCGTCGGGTCGCCTTTGGCAACGGCTGCAACTTCCGCCAGAACGCTAAACCGTCCGGCGCGTTCGACGTCCGCGACGAAGTAGCCGAGAATTTCGGTCGCCTTCCCGTCGATTTCAGCGTTCATCTCGTTCTCGTTGAGGCAGAAATGCCGAATCGCAGTCAAGCCGGCGCGGGAGCGGAATTGTTCCATGTCCTCGTCAGCGGAATAGAACTTGTTGAACGTATAAGAGAACATGGCGTCGGTTGAGTTCTTAATTCCAGCGGGATACGCCGGGGGCGTGGAATGTCCGACTTCGTGTCCGCCCCAGTCCTGCTGCCAGGACAGAATCGATTTCGGGTACATGTGTTTCTCTAACACCTCAGACAAGGGCAGCTGTTTGACGTACCGCTTTTCGTAACATTCCTCCTGAACTTTCGTTTCCCAGTATTCCGGGTTGTCGTTGACGACGCACATTTTGTAACGCCAGGAGTCCTTTTTCCCTTCGCCTGCCAGTTGGGAGGGAATCGGCCAGCCGGGTTCGGAACTATCCGCAGTAAAGAGGACGAACGACTTCGGGTCATTTTTCTCTCGCAGGTATTTCGCGACGTTTTCGATGAACTGGGCGCGTTTCGAGAACCACCAGATTCTGTACTTGTCGAGCAGTTGAGAGTCCTTCTGGATGTCCTCTCTTGTAACGGCTTTGCCGCCGTTCGCCTCGGACGCAAACTGCTTGAGGTTGTTGTCGTTGAACGAAACGGGGACGCTCGACGGTCGGCATCGAATCCAGGCGCCGAGGAATTTCGGAACAACCTTTTTGCCGTCCGCCGTTTCCGCGCCGTCTTTGTATTTCAGAACCGTCAGGTCGAGAATTTTCTGGAAGTCTTTCAGCGTGTCGGGATCGGCGACGTCAACGTTGGCGCGTTCACACCACCAAATATGCGTGTACTTGTCGCCGCCGGAAAGACGCTTGGCGCGCTTTTGCGAACCGAGAGCTTTGGACTTGTCGCCCCCAATGGCGCCGTAGTATTCGTAGTAGGGCAGAATCGGCATGTCGTACTGCGCTGCCAACGCGACGATATGATCCCACAGATCGTTGTTAAGCGGCTCGTAAATCCAGCCGTTGCCACCGTAGGGTTCCGAATTCCAGCCCTGATTGTATCCGAATTCCAGCAGGTCTTTGCAGAAGACGTTGACGCCCATCGCCTTCGACCATTTCATTTTATACTCGAACCAGTCGGGAATGTTGGTAACGCCTCGATAAACCGGCTGACGCTGCTCAGCGTTCTTTTCCATTGTAACAGCGCCGTCCGCCATCTCTTCCCGCCAGAACAGGCGGCGTTTAGGCAGATCCTCCGGCGGATAGTTAATCTTCGCCGTCAGCTTGGACTCGTCTTTGACGGCGTACAGACGAATCGTCGCCGCCGCCGCGCCCTTGGACAGCGGATCCAAATATCCCGGCAACTGGCTCAAAATGACCCAGAACCCGTCTTCCGGATTGAGTTCCCGCTTGCCGGCGCCGCGATACCGCATTATCGGGCAGAATCGGTCGTGAAGCCAGAACAGCCCCGACCACGTTTCCAGACGTCCGGACAAGGGCAGCGTAAGCGATTCCGGGTTCGTGTTGACGTACCGACCCATCAGGGCGTCGCCGACCGTCGCTCCGGTCGAAACGCCGTTGATTGTCTCGTTTCCGCCGTTGTGAACGAAAAACGCCCGGCTGGCGTCTTCGGGAAACTCGATGCACAAAATATACGCTTTCCCCGGCTGAAGGTTTAAGCCCTTCCCGACTTTCCACGCCATGTATTGCGGCGATTTCTCGTTGGGAGGCAGAACCCGGCACGGACGTCCGCAAAGCGTCTCGACCTTGGACGCGCCCGCAGGGAACTCTGTAAACAATTCAGAATCGGAAACCGCGTCTGAACAGCGGATTTCCTGAACCAAAGTCAGCTCGCCCCATTCCGGGGGAACAGCCGCCTGAGCGGCGCTGACGAACGACAGTACAGCAAGTAAAGTGAGTGTTAAAGAACGCATGGCAATTAGTTAGGAGTTAGGAGTGAGGAGTGAGGAGTTGCGAGTAACGAGTTGCGAGTTGCGAGAAACGCAAAGCGCCTTACAAAATTCTCTCGCTACTCGCCACTTGCAACTCGCAACTTATTCAATAATTCTACCCGTTTCTCACTCAAAATACAAGACGGTTTTGACAGTTAAAGTCAAAATAGATAAAATGTAGCGATTTTTCCGATAAAATTGATTTTTCTTTTTAAGCTGAGTTTAACGACGGACGATAGAATAATTCGTAATGCGTAATTCGGAATGCGTAATTACGCAAAGCGCCTTAATAAATCCACGCAATTTCCCTAATTTTACAAGATTAATATCATGCATAGCGTAAATCGGATTTTTACCCTGTTTGTCGTTTTGGCGGTCTTCGCGTCTGCTCGTTCTTTTGGCGGCGAGTTCACTCCCATGCCAACGCTTTTCGACTCTGTCGGCGGTCAGCAGACGCCGTCCAATAGCTCTGCAACGTCGCCCAGTCCAGAGGATATCCAGTTTCCTGAACCGACCAATGACGTCGATTTGACGTTAATTCCGGCGCAGGAAGAAGGCAGTAGGCAAGAGACAGTAGGCAGTAGTAATTTGCCGGAAACGAATTCAGCTCCTGCTCCTCTCGCAACTCGCAACTCGCAACTCGCAACTAAATCCATCGAACAGGTTGGTTTTTATCTGCCAGAACAAACTCCGATTCCGGCAGCCCCGCGATCTACGCTTCCAGATCCGTCAATTTACGAACCAAATTATACTTATCAGTTAATTCAGAAGCCGAAAACAGTCAATGCCAACGCGATTGCCTCAGCTCCGCAGCCGACTTCTGTTCCAGCGGACGTCAAGGCGATTGTCGAAACCCCTGTCGCGAATCCGTTTGCTCAGGAGCCGGCTGTGGGGTTAGGCAGTAGGCAAGAGGCAGTAGGCAGTAGTAATTATCCTCTCGCAACTCGCAACTCGCAACTCGCAACTAATCCCCAAGTTGCTCCTATGGAACAGCTTGTTGAAGGGTCGAATCCGCAGATGTTCCGTGACGACTTTGATTATCAGCAGTTTCGTCAGGAACTTTACGGCGAGATCGAAAAACGCGCCTGGCGGTCTGGCGATTTCCAGATTATTCCCTACGCCAAATTGTGGGCAAGCGTATCCTACGAAACCAAGCCGACTCAAATCGGTTCCGCTCCGTTTTTTGTAACTCAGCCGTCCAATACGGGCAAACAGGCGCACGTCGATTACCGCGGCACGATTCTCGGCGCGAACGTCAAAGCCCCGGGATTGAACATCTGGAATAACGTCAAATTCAACGCCAAAGTAGAATTTGACCTTCAAAGAACAATTGATTTCGACAACAAAACAACCGTCCATTTGCGTCATTGCTACGTTGAGGCGGTTTCAGAAGAAGGACGCTTTTTAATGGGGCAGACATGGGACGTTGTTTCTCCTCTGGCGCCGGGAACGCTGATGTATTCCGCCGGCTGGATGGACGGCAACGTCGGATATCGACGCGCCCAGTTTCGACTGGAACGCTATCTTAACGTTTCTGAATGTTTCCAATGGAAACTGCAGGGCTGCATCAGCGCGCCGTTCGCAGGCGATTCCAACGGCTTGCTGGGCGCTGATTATCGCTTAAAATACGGTTCCTGGCCCATCGTTCAGGGACGAATTGCCGCCGTGATTGGCTATCGACGCTGCCCGCAAAAGCCGATGGAAATCGGATTTGCCGCTCATATCGGCGACTTGCAATACGGCAAAATTAATGCCGGCGCCGAAGATACAAACTACAGCGCCAAAACGTGGGGAATGTACCTTGACGCCTATATTCCAATCACCTGCCGATTCGGCGTTCAGGGCGAACTGTTCAAAGGTGAAAACCTTGCCATGTTCCTCGGCGGAATCAATCAGGGCGTTATGAGAAGCGCTGCTGGAACTCCGGAATCAATCGCCGCTCAGGGCGGATGGATTAACATGTGGTTTAATCTCAACGACTATACCCAGTTCCGCGTCGGATACATGATCGACGACCCGCAAGGAGCCATCGATGAAATTGCGCCTGGCTCTGCGCTGCAAGCGCGAACGCTCAACCACAGTCTGTTTGCCAATATCAAGTGCGACATCACAAAAATGTGGTGGGTTGGCGTGGAATACAGCCATGTGGAAACCAGCTGGACTGGAAAAGAAACTGGCGTATCCGCCTGCGACCGCGTCGACGTAGTTAGCTACTTCTCGTTCTGATGGATCATCGACGCTTTAAATAATTACTTTCGATTCTTTTCATGCGGTTCGATGGTTTGACTGTGCTGACCGTTCGAAAGAAAGCAATCCACATAGTACGAAACGATTTCCCGGATTCGTACTATGTGGATTGTTTGATATGACGATTAGTTAAGAGTTAGAACGATAACTCTTAGCGCCGATTTTCAAAAGTCGTCGTATCCTCCGTCGTCATAACCGCCATCGTCATAACCGCCGTCGTCATAACCGCCGTCGTCGTAATCGCCGTCGTCGTAATCGCCAGCATCGTAATCGCCAGCATCGTCGGCGGCTCCGTCATCATAATCACCGGCATTATCATCCGCGTCGTCAACGTCGTCAGCGGCGTCAATGTCGTCTACATCGTCAATATCATCGGCGTTGTCAATGTCATCAACGTCATCAATGTCGTCGATGTTGTCGATATCATCAATGTCGTCGATGTTGTCGATGTCGTCAATATCATCAACATCATCGATGTCGTCAATGTCGTCAATGTCGTCAATGTCATCAATATCATCTACGTCATCGATATCGTCGATATCGTAAATGTCGTCGAAGTCGTCGAGGTTGTCATAGAAGTCGTCATAGAAGTCATCATAGAAGTCATCATAGAAGTCGTTGGCATAATCGTCGAAGCTGTCAAGATCATAGAGATCGTCAAGATCATAGTAGTTATCATAGAATTTGTCAAATTCGTCGAAACTAATATCCTTGAACGCGTCAATCTGTTCCTTGGTTAATCTGCCGTATTCTCTGTCCAGTTCGTTAACCAGAGATCGGTAGTTCAAGTTGGCAGAAGACACTAATCCATGACGGTTGAGCATAATCATACGAGATAAATGGCCAAAGCCGTAATCCAGCCAAAATGGAACGGAGCCAACATAAGCGTCTCGATATGACATGTTAGCCCACGGGAGATTGTAACGTCTTGCCATAGCGGCGGCTCTGTGCGGGTTCGGGTCCATAGCAACGCCGACAACTTCAAATCCCTTGGCTTTATAAGCTGGATAAGCGCGTCTGAGATAATTGAGCTTTTCCACGCTGGCGCGATCTGACGGCGACCAGGGGAATACCAGGACGTTTTTGTTTTTCAGGTTTGCCATGTTGAATTGTTTGCCGTCAACAGTCTTTCCGGTAATTTGAAGCGGTTTTCCTTTGAGAGCCAAACGTTTGGCTGCGCCTTGCATCTTCTTGACAATTTCCTGAACTTTGGCGTCCTTAAATCTAAAGAAATAATTAACATACTTTGTGTATCGGGCAGAGGCGGCGACGGAATCAAAAACTTCTTCGGCGTATGCCGTTCGGAAGGCGACAGCCGCAACTTTACTATTGGCTTTAGCGCCATAGCTGGCAATCATACTGTCAACCGCTTTGGCGGTTCTGTCAAACATGGCTTTGTCGTTTTTAAGGGTTGATACCGACAATGCGTTGACAAGTTTGCTCAAGACAACGTCTTCAGCCATTTCCGTCAGTCCAGCGGCTTTAACGTCAGAAGCAAGCGCGTTAAAATCAGCGGAGTTGTCTACGCCTTTAAGCTGTCCGAGTTCTTTGGTGCAAACCAGTTTGATCTGGTACAGACGCTGGAGTTTTGCCTTGTTATCAACAGGCGTCTTTTTAATTGCTTCTGTCGTGTTCGCTGCGATCTTTTCGATTTCAGAAAAATCGTTGGTCTTTTTGGCTTCCTGAAACTTCAGATTAAGCAATTCCATGGAAATAACTTCCGCGACTTTGGGCTGATCTGCTTTTTTAAGTTCAGCAGGCATGGCGTCCAGGAGAGCTTTAGCTTTTTGACTGCCAAGTTTGACGAGAATCTGCAGACTCTTGACTTTAACGGAGGCTGCGCGCTGAATCTGTTCGCTGGTTGCGTCCTTGTGTTCAATGACTTTGTCGGCCGCGGCAATCCGCGCTTTGCACAGTTGGGTAACTTGAGCAACCGCTTCTTTTTTCGATTGATTGTCAGGACGTTTAACCTTCGAGAGCTTTTCGATAAACGCCATATACTGCGCCGGAGTTCCGTTTTGAGGAACGGAATAGGCTGTGGCGGCGGCTGTTTGTTTGGCATTTTTAGCAGCGGTCTGGGCAGATGCAGCGTCTGCAATGCAGGACGCCATAAACAGAGTCATAGCCAAAAGGACGGCTACATTCATCAAAGTACAACGCATGTTTTTTCCTTGTAATGATGTGATAAAATGTAGGATAAAAAATAACATGTCAGGCGGCTTTACAGTTGGCTTTATAGAGCGCTTAAAGCGTCTGATTACAACCAGATTTTATATAATAAATTATACTGGAAAACGCCTATTAAAACAAGAGGGGGTAAGGCGAATTTTTCTCCTGAGAGTCTTTTCGCCGCTAACCGGGCTAACCGTCGGGCATGAGCGAGACAATTCGACTTCCTCTGTGACGGACACAACATAGCGTTTCCGGCAAAGAAAAAGCGGGAGTTGCCTCCCGCTCTATGTTTCGTACTCACGAGTTTACCCTGTGACTCGCCTAAGCTTTCGTTTACTTTCGCTTTCGGAAGTACAGCAATCCAGCGGCGCCCAAGATAAGCAGCGCCCAAGTGGACGGTTCCGGGACAGCGTTAGGGTCGGGAGCTGCCATGAGCAAACCTTCGGGGCTTAACATCCACGCATCGCCGTAGCTGTACCAGTCGGGGAATGCCAAGGTAAGTCCAGAGACGTCCATGGTTCCGTTGTTTACGTTGAAGATCTGGAATTCGTCAAGCGGTTTCTGATCGTCTGTAAAATTGATAAACAGAGTTCCGTTGAGATCCAGGTCGCCGTTAGTAACCGTAATCGTATCCCAAAGGTTGTTGGTCTGGTCAACGTCAATAACAATAGTTCCGTCGCTGGCTTGAGTGTAATTCCCCAAAATTTCAGCGGCAACGATTGTTGAAACGCCAGGATAGAGGACGCCGCCTTTCTGGTTAAGATCGCCAGTAACAGTTTTAATATCCATTCCGCCGCCAGTCCAGTCCAGGCTGGCTGCCTGTGGAATAGTAATATTCGGGGACGTAACCATACCGCCGGTAACTGTCAAGGTCGAGCCGTTGTCTTTAATATTAATGGGATTGGCATTGAGCTGACCGCCGGAAACCTCGACTGAACCCTTGTCTGAATTGCCAATCGTCAGTTCTTTGGTAACGTTCAGCTGACCGTTGTCTTTGATGAATACTTTGCCTTCAGAACCCGCATTGAAGCTAATTCGGGCGGCGCTGGACAGGTTCATGACGCCGTCGCCTTCGATGGTCAGCTGACCGTACGAGCCGTTTTCACGACCAACGCGAAGGCTGACCAGGTTGACTTCGCCGCCGGAAATCTTGGCGTAGCCGTAACCGCTGTATCCAACGTTGATTTCATTGCCGTCTGTAGTAGCGAGAATATCGAGCGTTCCGTCTTTCATTTCGAAATAACCGGTTGCGTCAGCAGCATACCCAATATCGAGTTTTTTCAGTTTAGCGTATCCGCCGTCAATTTTAAGCGTTCCATATCCGCCAGCGTAGTAGCCAAGCTGAGTTGTATTTTTCTCAACAATAAGCTGACCGCCTTCAAGAACGTCTACTTCCCCAGTACCGTAGCGGCCAATGCGGAATGTGTTGCCTGAATTGGGAAGAGTCAAGGTTCCGTTAGAAATGGTAACTTTTCCTTCTGACCCTGCGCCGTATCCAACATTAGCTAATCCGGAAGCAGTAACGCTTCCTCCGGTAATGTTCATCGTACCTTTACCGAGGTCGGCAATGCGGAGCTCGCCGTTTCCGGTAAACGTTCCGCCTTCAACATTAAGCTCGCCAGTAGCGCCTGCGTATTGACCAACATTGACAATGCCGGCAACCGTAACTTTTGCATCGTTTTTAAGGGTCATTGTACCGTCGCCGTATCTGCCAAGGCGAAGTTCGCTGTTTCCATTTACGGTAGCTCCGTCAATGGTAATACTACCGGTTGCCCCTGCTTCGTAACCGGCAATGATGTTGCCAGCAGCGGTAATTTTAGTGTCGGAGCCGGAGATATTAATAGTCCCATCCCCGCCGTTGTTAATGCCAGCGTACATGATGTAAGTCAAATCAATCGTTCCGCCGGAAATGTTGGCAACGCCAGTTCCAGTATCGCCAATTCGCAGGTCGCCAGCGGTTAAAATGCCGCCAGTCATGTTGAACGTTCCAGTTGATCCGGCGGCTGTGCCGACGTAAAGATGAGACGTTCCCGTATTAATCAACCCGCCGTCCATAAGATTTAACGTACCAGTAGAGCCAGATTCATTGCCGACATAAATATTGTTCTTGTTCGTGTCGATAGCGCCGTTTTTAACGTTAAGCGTACCGGTTCCTTTATTGCCAACCCAAATTTTTAATGAGTTAACCGTTCCACCGTCAACGTTCACCGTTCCGTTTCCAGTGGAGTTGTAACCAATGTGAATGTCTTTGGTGGAACTGTCAAACGTTGACCCGGACAGGATGTTAACGACGGCTGTTCCGGATTGTCCAAGACGAGCGGTGTGATCAGGAACCGTTACTCTCGCGCCGTTTTGCAGAGTTAGCGTTCCGGTTGATCCGCCATGGTTTGCGACGTACAGGTATCCGCTCGTAGAGAGGGTAGTAGAGCCGTCCAGAATCAAGGTTCCGGTTCCGTAATTTCCAACCCCGATATCGCCAGGAACACTAAGCGATGTATTAGTCAAAGTGGCGGTTCCTGTTCCAGCTGGTCTGCTGTCGGCTTCGTTTCCGCCAATGTAGAGGGCGCCCGACGTAATAGTCATAGACGCGTTAGTTGCATTCAACGTTCCAGTACCGATATTTCCAACGATAATGCCTTTTGACGTAGTAGATCCGTTGTTAATGTTGAGAGTTCCATTGGAGCCGTCGTCGTATCCAAGATAAATCTCAGCGCCGGTAAACGAAGACCCCGATTCGATGTTAAGAACGCCGGGACCAGATTGACCAACTCGAATGGAGTGTTTAGGTACGGACAGCGTCGAGCCGTTTTTCAATGTAACTGTTCCGTCCCCAGTAGCATTAGTACCAACGTACAAATATCCATCGGTACTTTCAATTGAGGAACTGTCCAGCGTGAGCGTACCAGTTCCGCTTCTTCCGACGTTAATGTCGCCTTTGGTAGAAACGCTGGATCCGCTGTTGAGATTGGCTGTTCCGGTTGCGCCGGTATGGTTTGCAACGTAAAATGCGCCGTCATTGGTTATCGAAGCCGCATTGAGCGTCAGCGACCCATTACCGTTGCTTCCAACGTTGACGTCGCCGGCAAAATATTGACTAACGCCGTTAAACGTTGCCGTTCCGTCAGAACCCGCTTCATCGCCAAGGAGAATGCCGTTTGCCGTTAGCGTTCCGCCGGACATGGTAAAATTGCCTGTAGACCCGGATTTACTGGAAACAACAAGGTTTTTCTCGCCAAGGTTGACATATCCAGACTCTAAACTGAGAGTTCCGTCGCCAGCGCGGCCGACTCGTAAATCGTTGGAAGTGTACGTGAACGTTCCGCCTCTGACAACCATCGAGCCTTTTGAACCGGCATCGTATGCGAGGTTTGTCCAGCCAGCGCTTTGGATGAATTCCCCTCCGAAAAGATTAATCGTTCCAGCGCCAGCAGCGCCGATTCTCAGACCAGTACTGGAGTTAACAAGTCCGTCGACCATTTCGAGAGTTCCTTCTGCCCCTGAATTATGACCGATAAACAACTCCAGCGGCGTGTTTAACGTTCCGCCGGACATGTTGTATTCTCCGTTGGCTCCCGATTTGTAACCGATTGACATGTATTTGTTGTCTCCATCGGAAATCGTATTGAGTGTAACAGTTCCTCCGGTTTGATCAACATTGGCTGCGGAATCGTATCCGACGCGGAATCTGCCCAGGAACTCCAAAGAGCCGTCTGAAATGGAAATATTCGCGCCGTTTCTCATGGAGTAGTAGTTCTTTTTAATCAGGGCAGAACCGCCGCTGATGGTAAGATTGTTATCCAAGTAATCGACTGTGCCGTCTGAACCGGATACGGTCAACGTACCGTTATTCATGACCGTCGTTTGACCAAGGTTCTGCAGGCAGTCGGTAATGACCTTGATTTGAGCGGTATTACCCGTTCCGCCGATTATCAAGCCCTGAGAGCCGGATGGAACGGAAGGCGTTGTGCCGGAATAGAGTTCAATTTCATTCCCGAACGTGTTTTGAACCCAAACTGTGGTATCCGGTGACATGGGGGCGACAATGGTTGCTGCGTCAATCGACCCAGCGCCTTCTTCCGGAACGGAGACGACTTCAGCATAAGCCAAAGCGGACATTGTTACAGCCAGCAGTCCAACAAACAAACGATATGCGTATTTCATAACAAAACCTATTATGTAGGTAAATATTAATGGAATAAATATGCGATGTACACAAGCTCCCTTTTTCAGGAAACCTATATACACTAAT
>JAZMZV010000253.1:0-3661 GCA_045586185.1 Thermoguttaceae bacterium
CGTCGTAATACGCATTCACGTTTTCCTGATACGCTTTAAGACGCTGCTGACATTCGGCGCTGTCGTAATCCGCAATCAATAAGGAGTAATGCAGTATATGAGCGGGGTATTCAATCGGGGCGTCTGAAAGGTTTTTCGCTTTTATAACAACATAAATTGAATCGCCGACGTATATTTCATCGGGATATATTTCCGCATAATGTCGGATAGAACCGGTTCTGTCAGCGCGCTCTGATTTACAGGGCAGAAACTCGACTTCGAGAACGCCTTTGGATAAATAATCCGTTTGATCTTGAGGATCAATCTGTTTATTCCCGTCTTTTAAAAAAGAGCTTCTAAAAAGACAATAGTATGACAAAATCGCCAGGAGAACAAAAATCAGAATGCAAAGAGCGATTATCGTAAAAACTTTGACGCTGCGTTTTTTCATTTTGTTCTCCTTCTCATTACAGCCAAAGGCGACGCAGGAAAAAGACGGCGATTTTGTATTTCAGCGATGGGACAAGCATAACGGTCGAACCGCGTTCGGCGCAGCGTATCGCTTTCTTTACAACCCAGTCGGCGTCCATCCAAAGCCAGTTGGGAATCTTTCCGTAGAGGTCTTTGTCAACCAGCATTTCCGGCGTGGAATGAAATCCCGTTCTGACGAATCCGGGGCACAAGACAACCGCTCGAACGCCGGTTCCTTTCAAGTCGCGCGCCAAGCCGCGAGTAAACGATACGACGTACGCTTTGGTTGAGCAATAGTCAACAGACCCCTTTCCAAAGAAAAACGCGCCGACGGACGACGTGTTGAGAATATAGCCTCGTCCGTTGGCTTTCATGACCTTCGCCGCCTCGTAAGACAGACGCTCGACAGCGGCGCAGTGCGTTACAAGCATGTCGGTCGAACGCTTAATGTCGTTGTCTGGATAGACCTGTCCACCCAAGCCGAAACCGGCGTTGTTGATCATCCATTCCAAATCGGGAGTGGACGCGATACGGCTCGCCAAGGCGTCGATTCCGTCAAAGGTTGACAGATCAACGCTCATCGTTTCAATCTGAGCGTTTGGCGCGATCTGAAGCAGTTCTTCTTTTGCTTTCGCCAGCCGTTCTTCGTTTCGAGCGCAAAGCACAACGACGTCGTTCTTTTTAACAAGTTGTCTGGCGTAGGCGAGACCGAGTCCGCTCGACGCGCCGGTAATGATTGCTGTTGACATGATAGGTGAGAACAAACAGGAATGGAATACTTGATAAGTGGTAAGTTGCAAGTGGTAAGTGGTAAGGACGCAAGCGTAATTCCCACTTACCACTAACTACTAACCACTTACCACTCTCTCTACTACTCTTCCGTCGTTTCCGGTTCAGCCGGTTCAGCCGGCTTGACGGAACGGAGGAAAATCTTGCCCCAGCCGGAAAGCAGGATTGCCGGAAGAACCGTCAAGTCGCTAAACAGGGCAGAGAACAACAAGGCGCACATGAAAAAGCTGAAGTAAATCGTCGGGATGAACGGGCTGATCATGTACGTAACCAATCCCAGCGAGCAGACGGACGACGTCTGGAACATGGCGGAGCCGCATTTTCGGTACGCCAGGCGGGTCGCCTCTTTTCTGTCCATGCCGCGTTGATGACCGATTCTGTACCACGTAATAAAGTGGACGGTATTGTCAACGGCAATGCCCAGCGCAGCAGAACCGGTGAGCATAGTTCCCATCTCAACGCGAAGCCCACTCCAGCCGACGATTCCGAAAACGAAAATCACCGGCAGCAAACTCGGATAAACCGCCAAAACGCCGCATCTAACCGAACGGAACAGGCAGACCAGAATCAAGCCGATGATTATAAACGCCGTTAAAAAGCTGACTTTAAGGTCGTCGAGAAGCTGATTTTGCGCTTTGTAGACAACCGGAACGCCGCCTGTTACAATAAATTCCGGCTTGGTCAGCGGAAGCGGAGCGGCTTTCTTGATGGTCGTTTCAGATTCTTCCGTTGAAACTTCCGCGTTCGTTTGCTCCGGTGTTTCCGGGTTGGCGCCGCTGTCAACGACAATATCAGGCATGACGTCTCCATCAACGGGAATCTCTGCAGCGTCGTCAACGGGAATTATCGCGTCTCCGTCTACGGGAATTATTGCGTCGTCAATGGTGATGTCCGGAACGGCGGTAACGTCGTCGGGAAGCGTTGGAATGTCAGTCAACGCAGCGTCTTCGTCTGGCAGCGACGGAATGGTTTCCGCCGTCGAAGCAACCGATTCGTTTTCTTTGACTGCCAGCGGTTCTGACGTCTCAACGACGGTTTCCGCCGGGGCTGCGGTCTGTTCGGTCTTGTGTGCGACAACGCCTGTTTTGGCGTCAACTCTAAATGGATCGCTGTCTGAAAAAAACGCGTCTAATTTATCCGCGTTCTGTTTGACCTTATTGAGTTCCTGTTCGATAATTTCTCCCTGCGGGAGCATGGACGATTCCCCTGAGGTAGTATTAGAAACAAAAACGTTGTCGTTTGCCGCTGTTACAGGCGGAACGGTTTCCACGGCAGGCGCGGGAATCGCGTTTTGACCGGCTTTCTCAATCTGTTCTTCAACGATGTCTTTAATCTGCTGGATAATGGGACCGTAGTCAATGCGGCGCATGGCGTAGGTTCTGACGGTAATTCTCCAGTACTGGTTTCCGTCCTGTTCTTTGAAATACCCGGATTGAGTAAAGCCTTCTTTTGCTGCGTCAATTTTTCTGTTGAACAGTCTTCTGGCTGAAACATAAGCCGCTTTGGCTTCCTTGGACGGAATTTCTGGAATGAAGTTGGTAATGCTGATAATGCCAACGTCCTTCATGTCGCTTTTGAGAGTGTTTGTAACGTCGCGAACGAAGCAAAGACGGTCAAAAATTTGGCTGTCTTCTCCTTGCGGCCAGGTAAACATGATTTCAACGGGAATCATGGGACCAAACTGATCTTCGACCCAGGTGTAGTCTTTAATCGGCTGAGTATAGGAGCGCAGCATGGAGTGCAGCCCGATGCTGGTTCTGATACGCGCCGCGCCCCCAAAGCAGACAATTGCAATAATCAGCGAAACTGCCAAAACCAAATACGGAACCCGGCTGACCCACGGATAGAACATGCGTTCCAGAATGTTCGCCAAGTCCCATTTGGATTCATTCTTTGTAACAGTCTTCCACGATGAAATCGGGAACGAGATGTAATAAATCGGCAGGAATATCAAAATAACTGTAACGGAAATCGCCAGCGCGGAGGACGAAACAATCCCGAATTTTCGAATCGGAATGAGCTGGCTGCTCAAAAACGACAGCAGCCCGGCGATGGTCGTGATAATCGAAATAAACGTTGGAACCAGAGCCGTTTTCAGCGCGCTGAACATGGCGTCGCGCGGCTCCAGCCGGGTGATGGCGTCTCGATAGTAGTTCGTCAGGTGAATGCCCGCTGACATGGACAGAACAAACGTCAGGTTGACCGACAGCATCAAGATGGAGTCAAACTGAATGTTGAGCCAGTAAATCAGCGCGAGACACATCTGCTGGTTCATGAACGAAACCAGAAAGACCGTTATCGCCGCCCGCCAGGATCGGAAACACAAAAACGAGATGATAATCCCGATTATATACGATGCAACGTTCATTTCAACCAGATGCGTGCGGCAGATCGAGTCAATGGCGACAGAGTCCAGCGACGG
>JAZMZV010000254.1:0-3948 GCA_045586185.1 Thermoguttaceae bacterium
GATCTTTATTCTCGCCTGCGGGGCGGAGCAATTAGTAATTCGGAATTCGGAATGCGGAATTAAGAATTAAACAACTCCTCACTCCTCACTCCTCCCTCCTAACTCCTAACTAATTTAACCTTGTTATCTATATTAACTCTCGTGCTCTTAGATGTAATAGTTTTGTAAAATATCGGTAATTTCCAGTTCTGAACTCTGGAAAAAGGAGAACGATACGCTATAATAGAGAGTAGATAAAAGTTGAGAATAGTAGACGGCGAAGATGCAATGCGCCGTCTGCATGAATTGAATAATAAAACGAATACCGATATTAGAAAGGGATATTTGACATGAACCTAGTATCTGCCGCTTTACGACAGTGCCTTCTTCAAGCCAAAGGGTGGAAACTGGCGGACTCGTCCGGAAAAGAACTGACAGGTCGACAGACGATACTGAATATGATGGTAATGCGGAACTTCCTCCGCCGCGCCATTCTCGGCAAGGACGAAAAGTTCGTCGGGATTATCCTGCCTGCCTCGCTGCCAGGCGTTATTGTCAACTTCGCCTTGACGGCGGACAAACGCGTCGCGGTCAATCTGAACTTCACCGTTTCAGAAACGATCATGAACGAGTGCATTAAAAAGGTGGGGATCAAGCACGTTCTTACCAGCCGCCGCGTTATGGAACGGCTGAAGTTTGAGCATCTGGACGCAGAGGTCGTTTATCTGGAAGACGTCATCGGCAAGATTAGCCTGATGGATAAAATCAAAGGCGCCTTGCTGGCGTACTCTCCATTGTGGATGATGGAAAAGGCGCTGGGACTGAACGAAATCAAGTCGGACGACATGGTTACAGTCGTCTTTACGTCCGGGTCGACAGGCGTTCCCAAAGGCGTGATGCTCTCACATTACAACATCTACAAGGACTTCACGCTGTTTATTGACGCTCAAAACATGAACAACGAGGGCAGTATTGTTATCGGCATGCTGCCGCTGTTCCATACATTGGGGTACACCGTCAACATGTGGGCGACCCTCTGCACGCATTTCCGCACAGCGTACCATTATTCCCCGCTGGACTGTGCTGAAATCGGCAAGCTGGCGAAAAAGTACAAGGCAACCGTTATTATCGGCGCGCCGACGTTCTACAGAGCGTTTATCCGTAAAATTGACGCGGAATGCTTTGCTCACATGTCGATGCCGCTAGTCGGCGCGGAACGCATGCCGACGGAAGTCAAAGACGCTTTTGAGAAAAAGTTCGGGCATCGTCCGCTGGAAGCGTTTGGATGCACGGAATGCTCGCCGGTTATCATTTCCAACTATTTCCCCAACGCTCACCTTCCCGAAGGGCTGCCGGTTCGAGAAAAAGACGGCTCGATCGGCGTTGCGCTGCCGGAAATGGCGGCGGAGATTCGCGATCTCGAAACGCGCGAACCGCTGCCGAGAAACGAAGTCGGCATGCTGTGGGTTACGGGACCGAACGTCATGCTGGGATACTACGGCGAACCGGAACGGACGGCGAAAGTTCTCGTTGACGGCTGGTACTGCACCGGCGACCTGGCTCGCATGGACGAAGACGGGTTCGTCTTTATTACCGGACGTCAAAGCCGATTCTCCAAAATCGGCGGCGAAATGGTTCCGCACGAAGGCGTCGAAAAGATCATCGGCGAAATCATCGGTCTGAAACCGGACGACGCCCTTTGCGTTTCCGTTTCCTCCGTTGAAGACAACCGCAAAGGCGAAAAGCTCATCGTGCTGTATTCCGATCTTAAGGGTCACGACTCAATGGACATTATCAAAGAGCTTCGCAATCGCGACGTCCCGCCGATCTGGATTCCCGCCGCCGACGCGTTCTATAAGGTTGACGCCGTCCCGGTTTTGGGATCCGGCAAACTGGATATTCAAGGCGCCAAAGACCTCGCCCAAAAACTGGCGGGTCCGAAAAAGGCGGAGGCGTAGGATATACGCGGGTCAACTAGCACACGGATTTAACGGATTAGGCGGATTTTCGCCGGCGGCGAGGCGCCGCTCCCAATCCGCGCTACCGCGCGAGACGTATTATAATCGCTCCCGTTGGTCGCTTTGATTTAATTAGTACCTTTTAATTATATTCTCCCCTTGCTAAAGTTTTTTGGAAAGGGGAGTTTGAGGGGAAGAACCTTTTTTTCAAAAAAGGTTTTTCCCTCATATTATTTCGCCTTGAAAATACTTCCCTGAAAGGGAGCCAGCTTGCTGGCGACCGAAAGTTTTTTCAAGGCTGGCGAAACGAACTCTCTGATTAGCGCTTTGCGTAATTCCGCATTCCGAATTCCTCATTCCGAATTCTCTTTTTCCTCTTGACAAAATCCGCCGTTTTGCTACTATATAGGTAACTATACAAACGAAGGCGGACGCTATGAAAGACAAAAACGAAATCGACGTTGGAAAGTTTGTTAAAATCTTTAATAACATGCTCGACAGCAAGGCGAATCGGGATTTTCGCAAATGGGATTTGACCTGTTCTCAGCATGCGATTATTGCGTATCTGTTTGATAACCAGTCTGTCGAGACGACGCAGCGAGACCTGGAAGAGACGTTCAGTCTGAAGAACCCGACTGTAACAGGACTGCTCAACCTGCTGGAAAATAAGGGGATGATTCAGCGCGTTACCAACCCGAAAGACAGACGGAGCAATATTATCAAACTGACGGAAAAGAGCCTGTCGCTGGAGAAACAGCTGACCGCGTCTCGAATGCGGGCGGAAGACGCCATTCTCAAAGGGTTTACACAGGAAGAAAAACAGCAACTGGAATCGTATATGATTCGTCTGATGGACAATATCCAGAATTTCTTTAACGAATAATATGGAAGGCGGTTGGCGAGCGAAAATTCAGGCGAGCCACGGGTGTAAACCCGTGGGGGTGAGCGCAGCGAATGTAGCAGAATTACGCAGTTCGCCAACGGCGAACCGAAACGCAGGAAGCGTATATAACAAATTGACGCAGCCGAAAACCTTTCTGGATCGCGAGCGAAGCTCGCCGAAGAATTTTTAGCCGCAAAGAACGCAAAGTTTTGTCTACTATTGACGGCGTCTCTTTTTTGTTTATAATATAACACATATTTAGAAAGCTTGTTATATGGCTTTCTGGATACAGAAAAACTGTTTCAGAATCCATCGTTTCCTACAGTTACGAGAGAAGTCTAAAGGAAATTTAGAATGAAGAAAACAACTATATTAATGGCGTTGGTTTTGTTTGCCTTTTTTATATCGGCTGTTTTAACTATATTTATATTTTTCGCAATACACGCATTCAAATCTGTTGCAGAGAATACAAACATTCCTCGAGCTGTATTAAAGGAATTTCATAAGATTCGTCCTGATGATATTTTTGGAAACCCCTCTGATATCGAATTTGCTCAAGCGGTTATCGAAGGCAACGTCTTGAAGGTAAAACAGCTTATTGATAAAGGCGCGAATGTCAATGCAAAAGGGAAAATCAACATTACGCCGTTGTATTTAGCGTTTCATTTTCAACAGCCAGAGGTTTTTAAGCTCTTGCTGGAAAACAAAGCAGACCCAACTATCAAAATTGACGAATCTGATAGAAAACAATTGAGATGGTATGAGATTATTGATCCCGATTTGTTAATCTGTGCAGCAAACGATCTGGATCCGACATATATTGTTGCTCTGTTAGAAAAAGGGTACTGCAGTTATGACGCGTTTAAGTTTTTATTTGGTGTTGACCAAGGATATTTAAGACGTCGATGGAAGACAAAAGAGGAGTTTGGGGCGTATCCGTCTCCTCAAGTGTTATCGCGCATTAGTGAAATAAAGCTGGACGCATTTCTCAAAGCAGGCGTAGAATTTAAAAGAAATGGCAAAGATTCTGTTTTAAATGCTATATTCGATAGTTCGTTTGGTGAGATTGTTGGAGGGAAAAAATGCTTTTATAGCTGTGCTATAAAGCTGTTAGATTTAAAAATTCCA
>JAZMZV010000255.1:0-6447 GCA_045586185.1 Thermoguttaceae bacterium
AAAAAACTTTCGGTCGCCAGCAAGCTGGCTCCCTTTTAGGGAAGTTTTTTCAAGTTTAATTAAGAGGGGAAAACCTTTTTTGAAAAAAAGGTTCTTCCCCTCAAACTCCCCTTTCCAAAAAACTTTAGTAAGGGGAGAATATCAAGGTTAGAACATCCAGTAACCAATCGGCGAAAATCCGTTTAATCCGTTAAATCTGTGTGCGGACTGACCTCGCACACCCAACGAGCAGCGCTTGCGTAATTACGCATTACGAATTACGCATTACGCATTAATCCCTGTTCCGTACCATCTTCGGCAAGTATCTCCCCAGGTGCGGGGGTTGATTGTATCCGACGTTTTGCCAGACGATCGACATGCGGTAGACGTGGTCTGTCATGAGACAGTTAACGCGATACGGCGTCGGGATCGTCGTTGAAAAGATATTGATCTGAGCGGGATTTTCAGCATTGTACAGGATGACTTCTTCCCGCCAGTCGCCCAGCAGATCCGCCTGCAGGTTCGGGTTCGCTTTCGTGCCGTTGATCGCTTTGGAATGGTTGATTTTCCAGAACGTCGCCAGTCGCCCGTTCTTCCAGGAGTCGATATTGCCGCGGTCTAACAGCTCGTCCTGAAGGTCGCCGTCCCAATAGATGCGAAAATTCTGTGACGGGCGGCGATCGGAAATCTTCTTGCCGTCCAAAGACCACAGACCGTCCGTTGCGTAAGACCAGACTTCGTACCCGGGATTGTCCGGGGCGACGTCAGCCGCCAAGCCGCGCCCGACGTCGAAACCGGCGTGAACGCCCCAGAGAATCTTGCCGTCCGCTGCCCGGACTTCCATGCCGTAGTCCGCCGTCTTGCTTTCGTGAACGTCAAAGACGTAGAGTGGGTTGCGAGTTGCGAGTTGCGAGTTGCGAGAAGAATCAATGGGAGCGGACTGTGGAGCTTCGTCTTCTTGAGGCGTTGTACTTGCAAACAGATGCAGGGCGTCGCCGTGCCCTAATCCGTTTCGATACAGTAGCGTCCCGTCGTCGTCCAGAGCGGCGGAGCCGTAGACGATTTCGTCTTTCCCGTCCCCGTCCAGATCGCCGACGGCAAGATTGTGATTTCCCTCTCCGTAAAGTCCTTCGCCCGGCGTTTCGCTTTTATGAAGCCAGCGCAGTTTGAGGTTCTTCCCGTCGAAATCGAGAGCCATCACGTACACAGCAGAATAGTACCCGCGGCAGAAAACAGCGGAGGTATTTTTCCCATCTAAACAGGCGGCGCAGGCGAGGAACCTGTCACAGCGGTTTCCGTAGTTGTCGCCCCAGCCGTCGGCGGCGTATCGATCCAGTTTCCGAACCGTTCTCGGAGCTGGGTAGTCAATCGTACAGACAGCCGCGCCGGTCTCGCCGTTAAAGACAGTTAGAAACTCCGGACCGTCCAGAACGCGCCCGTCTTTGTTACGATAGTCGGCTTTGGCGTCGCCGATAACGCGCCCCTGACCGTCGACCGTCCCGTCTGCGGTTTTACAGATCAATTCCGCCTTGCCGTCCCCGTCAAAATCGTAAACCAGATACGGCGTATAATGCGCCCCGGATCGAATATTGACGCCCAAATCGATGCGCCACAGCTTTTTCCCGTCCAGCGTATAGGCGTCGATAAACGTCGTGCCCGTATACCCGTTTTGGGAATTGTCGCGGGCGTTGGTCGGTTCCCATTTGACGATCAACTCATACCGCCCGTCGCCGTCCAGATCGGCGCAGCTCATATCGTTGGGACGATACTGACACGTTGACCCATCAGGCATAGTTTGATCGTCCGGCAAGTCCAGCGTTAGGGTCAGAAACCCGTCTTTCCAAACCTTAACCGCCGGGCTGACAGAGCCGTTGTATTCCACCGCGTAGACGGAATCGCTTTTCCCGTCCCGGTCGAGATAATTCGACCCGACGGACGCGTCGAGAGCCGCGATCGGCTTCCCGTCCCGCAAGAGCGTATAGACAGCGTCGTCCGCATCGCTGGGCAGAACCCGCCACGACGTAAAGACGCCCTGCGGGGTCTGAATCGCAACCACGCCCCGGTCAAGGCGCTCCTCTCCCCGCGCAAACGTCGTCAAAACCAGCAGGAACAACACGTATAATTGAGTGCGATAATATTTCATAGCTTCGTTTCCTTTCGAGTATTATTATAATAGAAGTTGGAAAATAATCTACTCCCCGCTACGGGGCTTGAAATATCTTTAGAAAGCGCTATACTACTATTAATAAAGAACGCGAGTCGGTTTGCGTTCAGATTGTCTCAATTTACACAAAAAACTACACGCAAAAACCATGTTAGCCAAAGACTTCAAACGAGGAACGATTCTCAATTACAACGGCGCTCCGTGCATGATCGAAAACATTACAGTACAAACCCCGTCTGCGCGCGGCGCAACGACCCTGTACAAGTTCCGCGCTCGAAACCTGGTTACCAAAAACAAAGTCGATTTCACCTTCAAGGGAACGGACAACCTCGAAGAAGCCGACTTCAAACGCCGCAACGTTACGTTCAGCTATTCCGAACCGACAGCGTGGCATTTCATGGACGCTGAAACCTACGAAATGTACGACCTGACCCCGGAAGACGTCGGCGACGACAAAAACTACATCACCGAGTCCCTCGAAGGCATGCAGATGATGTTCTACAACGACGAGCCGATTGGTCTGACGCTCCCGGCGTCCGTCGTTCTGAAGGTTATCAAGTGCGATCCCGGCGTTCGCGGCAACTCTGCCACGTCTCGCGCCAAGCCCGCTACCGTCGAAACCGGATTTGAGGTCATGGTGCCCGAATACCTCGAAGAAGGCGAACTGATTAAAGTCGACACCCGCACGGGAGAATATTCCTCAAGAGCGTAGCGTCAGATTAATTAGGAATTCGGAATTAGGAATTCGGAATTACTTATAACTCAGCTCTACGATTGTACGCTATTAATGCAAGCGACCAACGGGAGCGATTTTTGATTCTCGCGCGGCAGCGCGGATCGGCAGCGGCGCCTCGCCGCCTCGCAACTCGCAACTAAAATGAACCCTTTCCCTCTTTCCAAACAGCAGCTGGAAGAAATCATCCAGACGTATCCGACGCCGTTTCATATTTACGACGAAAAGGCGATTCGTCTCAACGCGCGGCGTCTTAACAAGGCGTTTGCGTGGAATCCCGGATTTCAGGAATTCTTTGCCGTTAAGGCAGCGCCCAACCCGTTTTTGATGAAGATTCTCAAAGAGGAAGGGTTCGGCGCAGACTGCTCGTCGATGGCGGAACTGGTTCTGTCACAGCGCGTCGGGCTGCCGGGCGACAAGATCATGTTCACGTCTAACGACACCCCAGCGTCCGAGTTCGTCAAAGCCAACCAGCTCGGCGCGATTGTCAATCTGGACGATGTGTCACATATTCCGTTTCTGGAACAAAACGCCGGGCTGCCGGAGTTGGTCTGTTTCCGTTACAATCCCGGTCCGCTCAAAGGCGGAAACTCGATTATCGGAAAGCCGGAAGAAGCCAAGTACGGGTTTACCCGCCAGCAGCTCTTCGACGGGTACAAGTACCTGCTCGACAAAGGCGTCAAGCGGTTTGGAATCCATACGATGGTCGCGTCCAACGAGCTTAACCCGCAGTATTTTATCGATACGGCGGACATCATGTTCGACCTGATTAACGAGCTGACCGCCAAGCTGGGAATTGTCTTTGAGTTCGTCAACATCGGCGGCGGGATTGGAATTCCGTACCGACCGGATCAGACGGCTGTCGACCTGGAACTGGTCGGAAAGGGAATTGAGGAAATCTATAAATCCAAACTCGGGTCAACGCCCAACGCCAATTTGAAAATCTATATGGAATGCGGGCGTATGATTACCGGACCGTACGGCTGGCTGGTATCCAGAGTTCTGCACATTAAAGACACGTATAAAAAATACGTCGGGCTGGACGCCTGCATGGCGAACCTGATGCGTCCGGCGCTGTACGGCGCATACCATCACATCACCGTTCCCGGCAAAGACGATTTGCCTTGTTCCGAAACGTACGATGTAACCGGGTCTCTTTGCGAAAACAACGACAAGTTCGCTATCGACCGCCAACTGCCAACGCTAGAGCCGGGCGATCTGGTTGTCATTCACGACGCCGGCGCGCATGGACATTCCATGGGATTCCAGTACAACGGCAAACTGCGTTCCGCGGAACTCCTGCTCAGAGAAGACGGATCAATCGTCCCCATTCGTCGGGCGGAAACGCTGGACGACTACTTCACCACGCTCGACTTCGACGCATTAGAATCGTTTGAGTAGCAATTTGCCGTCTGGAAATCGGCAAAACGAAGATTTTGAGCAAGTCATTGGACAAGGAGGCGCCTATGGGCGCCGCACTCCCCGAAATGTCACGCTTGCGTATTCTTATTTAAGCTCTTTCACCCATTGTGCGCGTAATGCAGCGCCAATATAGGACGGATTCTGTCGGTCAGCCGACTGGTAGTCGTCGATTGCTTTTTCATACTCTCCGGTTTCCTCTTCAACGCGGGCGATATTGTACATCGCCGCCGCCGTCCAGCAGTATTCGATTCTTACTATGCCGTCCTGACTGATAATCAAACGGAAATATTCTTCCGCCGCTTCGTGATTGTCCAGAGCGTCCGAAAGCAATCCCAGCCAGTAGGTCGAAAACTGACCGGCTTCCAGGAAAAACTCCGGCGGGATTTGATTTTTTGGGGAACTGACAATGCGTTTGATTTTTTCCTCTGAATATCGGCTGCGCTGATACCAGACCACGGCGCAGTCGTCGTCCTCGTTTTGCGGAGCGAGCGTTCCTTTAAGGTGCATAACTCGCGCCCGACGCAACGACTTTTCGCCGTTGGAATGCGACATGTCGACAATCGTCTGAAGCAAAACATTGAAATCGCTTTGCCGCACCGGGCTAAACATTGGGACGGCAAACGGCTGACCCCAGAGTGTAACAGACGCGCCGGGAACGAGTTTCTCCAGCCGGGCTTTAACTTCAGACGGCGAAGACGTCAGACGCATTTTCTGCTTCCCGGTCAGACGGGTTTCCAGAATCCACATTCGTTTTGACAGCGACGTCGGATTGACGGGCAAATAATACTCGGCATTCTTGAAATCGTCTAACGTTAAATAGTATTTTCGTTCTTTGTTACGGGAATCGGTAAACGACATCCGATTTAAAACAGACTCGTCCGCAAGAAGCTGTTCCAGCGTCGCCGGGACGATTTTCAAACTCTTGTCCTGAGCGTCCGTAGAAAGCGTAACGCCGTTTGGCGCAGGAATAGGCAGCCCGTATTCCGGGTCAAAGAAATAGAGTTTATCCTCGGCAATCCAGGCAACAAGCAGTCGTTCCGGCGGGGCGACGTCCGGCAGATCCGGCAAGTTCGACAAGGACGCGGCGCCCGATTTGCTGTCAGGTTCATTCCCATAACGTTCAGAAAGCTGGTCAATCGCCGAATCCACGTCTGGAAACGCCATATCATCAGGCGCAGTATTTTCCTCTTCCCCTTCAGACGAAGTCGATTCGCTCTCTTCCGCAGGCGTGACAGGCTCTGCCGGAACAGCGGGCGGTTCTTCCGCTGGGGCCGACGTTTCAGGTTCAGCCGGAGCGGGAGCGGTTTCTTCTGCCGGCGTTTCAGGCTCAGCCGGAGCAGCGGACTGTTCTTCTGTAGGAGCCGGCGTTTCAGGTTCAGCCGGAGCAGCGGGCTGTTCTTCTGCAGGATCTGGAGTTTCAGGTTCCGGCGCGGCTGGCTGTTCTTCCGTCGGAGCCGGCGTTTCAGGCTCTGTAACAGCTGGCTGTTCTTCTGTAGGAGCAGGCGTTTCAGGTTCTGGCGCGGGAGGAATCGGCTGTTCGGGAATCGGAACGCGAACAAGAGCGACATCCAGTCCCTGATGTTCCGCCAGTCGAGCGAAGACCCAGGCGCGTTCCGCCGCCGTTCCCTGTCCGGAAAGCATAATCTGCCAAACAGGACGGCAGGCCTGGCAGTCTTTAGGCTCTTTTTCCGAAACGGGCCGCGTTCGGTTGTCCGTCGGCGATTCCAGAGCGATGTTTTTCATCGTCCAGTCAAACAGCGCTGTAACGCGTGACAAATCGTCAGCGGAAGAACCCTGCGCCCATTCCGAGGCGTCGCGAAGCCAAATGGATTCCTCCAAATAATAAATGTCCGATTCCGGAAACGCCAGTTCTTCCAGTGCGAAGTCGCCGGCAATGTTCTCTAACCATGAGGAAACGCTGTCCATCATCCCTAAAACTTCGTCAGAAGAAACAGAGACAAGGAACTTCACTCCGCCATCGTCAATTCTTTTCATGGAAGACGTGAACGCGTCAAACGCCTCTGCGTTCCATGGATCGTAGTCGGGAGCGGATTCGTCCGCCAAAATCAATCGAGCTTTCGGCAGATATTCCAACAGTTTTATAACGCTTTGAGGCGTTTGATATTTTTCCAGCTCTGCGTTAATCTTG
>JAZMZV010000256.1:0-15117 GCA_045586185.1 Thermoguttaceae bacterium
ATCATTCCAATTTCAAGATAAACTTCATTGTGTTTTTTGATTGTTTTCAGCCTTGAGAGTACGGAATGATTTGAAAAATCGTTACGCACTCTCAAGGACGCAGGGATAGCTGTGAAACAGCGTAAGGGGTGCATCCCCTTGTTCAAAATGCAGTGTATAATATATAGTATACAGGAACGTTTTTTGAGAATAAATCGTCAAAAATGTATCTGAGATAAAATCGTTTATTATACTCAATTTTCCTTTTACCATACAGACTAAAAACATGACCAATTCACAAAAGATGTCTATTCTCCCCCCCCCCCGCATTTTAACATGCGGTAAAGGTATTCTTTTCGTCCTTCTGGCTTTTGCTGCGGTTCTCTTTACCTCCATTGCGTTTGCGGATACGTATACGCTCACAACGCGATATACTCCTAATGACGCGCCGTTCGATGGTAAAACATACACTCAATTGGACTCGACTGACAAACTGGTTGTTACCGCTAATAACGCTCAGCTTTATTTTACGGGCGTTTCTTCAGCAACGCTTGAATGTAACATCGACATTAGCGGCAACAGATCCGATAGAACAGGCAAATTTCGTATGCAAATGGCAGCTAATGCGCCAGTAAATATTAACGGAACCGTAAATCTCGTTGGCAATACAATCATCGCCTCTCATAATTGGTCGACCAATCAGGGGAAATTAACTTTTAACGGTCTCATTACTGGCGATGGCGGGCTGATTGTCGCTCCCGGCTACCTTACTCAAGTTCATCTAAATAATACACAGTCTGTTAACAATTACAAAGGAAACACTCAAATTGGTTCAACTGACATTTATAACAACAGCAACGTAACAACTTATGCAGGAACGCTTGTTCTTGAAGCTGACGAACAGATTCCGGACGTTTTGACTGCAGGTTCCGCTTCCACAGGCAATCTTGTCCTTTACAGCTGGACCGACGCCTCTTCCCGATTGACGTCCACCTTGAATCTTAACGGACATACAGAAACCGTCAACGGTCTGGTTACTACTGACAGTTTAAGCGTTGTTACTGGAACCAGCGGCAGTAAATTGCGAGTCGGCGCCAACAATGACACCTCTACGTATGCAGGAAATCTTCAGGGCGCCATGGAACTGGAAAAGATCGGAACGGGAACGCTGACGCTGTCAAAAGCGCCTGCTCATACCGGTTCTACAACTGTTACCGCAGGTACGCTTGCGCTTTCCGCAGGCGGAACGCTGTATAATCTTTCCGGCGCTGGCGAGGTTGCTTATGGGGCAAACGCTCTGACTTTGAACAATACTTCAAATTCAGATTTTTCCGGAGTTCTTTCCGGTACAGGCGCTGTAACCAAAACCGGTTCCGGTACGTTCAGTTTGTCTGGCGCCGCGTCGATGTCTTCTCCAAGCGTAACGGTCAATGACGGCGTTTTCCAATCCGGAGTAAGCATAGCCAGTACAGACGTTATTGTTAGCGGCGGAACGTTCGGCGTTGGAGACACACCCAATTCCGCAAATATTACTACGCAATCATTAACGCTTAATAGCGGATCGCTCTGTTTTGATTTTAATGACAGTACAGTCAGCAATGACTATGACAGACTTCAAACCGGCGCGATTAGCTCAAGTTCTGGAAGCGTCAACCTGTCTTTCAATTATGGCGATGAATTAACCTGGTGGAATACGATTGGCTCAACTGGAGTTTGCCTTGTTTCAGGCAGCTCCTTAAGCGATATTAGCAGCGTGAACATTACGGTTAACGGAGCTGCCACGTCCAGCTGGGAATTGTCTGCTCAAGACAATTCCATTTATCTGATTGCAACGGGTTCTGCGCCGGCGGCTTCAGAATTCTGGTACGCCAATAATCCCAGCGACGCTGGACAAGACAGCTGGACTATCGACGGAACGTCAAAGCAGGGAATCAAGCTCTTGGCTGGCAATAATACAACTACGTTCTCAAAACCGGTTGTAATGTCTGGCAACGGTTCAGTTGAAGTTAAAGAGGATTTCAATTTGACGCTCTCTGGACAGGTTTCCGGCTCCGGCGCGTTGGAAAAGACCGGCGCGGGAACGCTGACGCTTTCCGGAAATAACTCGTCGTATACCGGAGCGCCGACGGTTTCGGAGGGAACGCTCAAAGTTACGAATTCGTCAAACATGGGAACGGGAACGGCGACAGTCGCCTCCGGCGCAACTGTTGAGATTGCAACAGATTCTTCTGCCAGCGCCGCTTGGACATGGACCGGCGGAAACATTAGTGGTTCTGGTACGCTCAAAGTCACCGGCGGCGGAGAATTTGAAATGCCCATATCAAAAATGAAAATCAGTAATGGCAGCATTATTGCTGATGGAACTCATTTGATGTTATCTGAAGCGTCAGGAGCTTATCATATTTCCGGACTGACCATTAACGTCAACAATGGAGGTACCGTTGAATTTGCTCGTACCAGCGATAGTTATGTTGGACTCTATTTTGATAATACTCTCCATATTAATTTTGATCAAAATGGCGGCGGGACGCTTCAAACGGGAGATAAGGGCAATAGCTATATGAATCTTATCAGCGCTTCCCAGATCACATTTACTACCAACGGCGGGGCGACGAACTACATAACCGGAACTAACGGTATTAATACGCATAATTTCAACCTCATTTTTGACGTTGCCAAGGGAACTTCCGCAAACGGCGTTGATCTCGACGTTTCTGCCAGAATTTGGAATAGCAAAGGCATCATTAAGAATGGCGACGGTACGTTGGCAATTACCGGTAACAACACAGACGACAATGGCTACAGCGGCGGAACGACAATCAATGCTGGGACGATTCGGCTTGCCGGCGATGGAACTTTGGGTAAAGGAGGAGTTACCAATAATTCAATCCTGGAATTCGCCTACGATTCAAACAAGACGTTCGGCAACGTTATTTCCGGATCTGGAAAAGTAATTAAAATCGGCGATAAAACGCTGACTATTACCGGGAAAGGTACTTTTACAGGCGGAACGACGATTAACGCAGGAACGCTTACTCTTTCTGGCGGCGGCGTTTTGGGAACCGGCGGCATTTCCGTAGCTTCCAACGCTACGCTGGCGTTTGCTGACGACCTGACCGCAACCACGATTTCCAACACTATTTCCGGGGTTGGAAAGATCATCAAAGATGGAACCAACACGGTTAATATCAATGGAACATTTACCTCATTTACAGGCGACATGACTATCAACGGCGGCAAGGTTTCCTTGTTAGTCGATGGAGGAAAAACTTTTCAAGTGAAAAACCTTTCCGGTTCGGGAGATTTGGAATTGAGGCTTGCCGCTACCAGCGCTACAAATACATACATATCGAGCATAACAAATGATAACTTTACAGGCTATATTTCCCTGGTACAGCAAGGTAACGCTAACGGAAATAAAATAAATACAAACAGCACAAGTTTTGATGGCTTTAAGTTTAAGGTCAATAACGGTACTTCGATTTATATTTCTGGCGCTGAATTTAAAGCTGACGCCTTTATTACAGGCAACGGCAACAGTGAAAACCGCGGCGCGCTTCGTATTGGCAATACAGTTAGCGGTGCGATTACTCTCACGGGCAACGCGAGCATTGGTATTGATGGCAACGGACGGACAATTTCCGGCGCTATTACTTCCGGCGCCGCCAGCGGAGAAACAACTTTATTTATCAATGGTAAAACAGATGGAACATCGGTAACGGCGAACAGAAATACAGGGTCGTTTACCGGTTCCATTTCCGATGGAGATTCAGGATCAAAGTTAGGGCTCAGAATTGTTGTGAACACCCATACGTTCTCTGGCGATTTATCTTATACCGGGGCGACAATCATCAATGCCGATTCTAACAATTTAGTTACAAAGATGATTCTTTCCGGCGCGAACGCCAATCTGAAAAATTCCAGCGCTGTTACCGTTAACGGAGCTATTGACTTTACTGGCTATACCGGAGAGAACGCCATGCAGCTCAACAACCTTTCCGGAACGGACGGCGTTATTGTCGGAACTGGCAAAGACCTGATTCTCAACAACGATCAGTTGAGCAAGTTTATCGGGTCGATTACAGCAAAAAACATTACAAAGACCGGCGACGGGACGCTTCAAATCTACACGGGCGCTACTGGACAAGTTGACGCTCAGAGTTTGGTCGTGTCCTCCGGTCGCATGGACTTCAAAGGCTATTTGACCGGCGGCATTACGGTTGACGCGAACGCTGTCTTCTCGCCCGGCAACTCCATCGGCGAGGCGCGCTTCGGCGGCGGGTACATTCTCAACGACGGCGCGACGCTGCTGATGGAAATCGGCGGCTCGGATGTTGAGAGCAACGACAGTTTATATAATACAACCGCTGACGGAACGCTTACGATAAACGGTATGATTGATCTGGTATTAGCCAGCAACAGTACGTTAAAGGGCGGCGACGAGTTTGTTGCGGTCTTGTCAGGAAGCAACAGCGGAGATGACGGTTTTGCAGACTATTTGCTCAGCAAAGTCAATTCGTACTATTTCACTAATTTAGAATACGTTCAGCTGGACGGTTCATACGGCGCGTATTCCGGCAAGTACGCAATTAAAGGCATACTGGACTCCAACGCCGTTCCGGAACCGTCGACGTGGGCGCTGTTAGCGCTTGGGGTTGCAGGGTTGATGTACTGGCGGAAGAGAAAGAATGCGTAATTCGTAATGCGTAATTACGCAAGCGTGACACGTATCGGAGTGCGAGAGGGAAGCGTAAGCGGAACTCTCGCTTTTCATTTTAGCGAGCTTCGCTCGCGATCCGGAAAGGTCTTCGTCTACGTCGATTTTGAATGCTCGATTCAAACGTTTAGTTCGCCTTCAGCGAACTGCGTAATTCCGTTCGCTTCACGAACTTCATTACCGCCTTCCATTAATCCCGATATTCATTGATCCGGAACGGAATTCAGCCAGAGACAAAAGCGTTCGCGAGAAGCCCAGCGACTGGAAATAGTCGACGATTGGCGCTCGCGTTGAGTCTTGAGCGAGTTTGGCAATCCATGCCGCCGTCGATTCAATTACGGCAACGTCGTTGGGAAACAGACGCACTCTCAGCGGCGAGACGCCCAGTTCTGCCAGATAGCTTTCCGCTTTGTCAATTTGGCGAAGTCGCTCTTCCGTAATTTCGACGCCGTAGGCAATTCGACTGCTCAGGCATGGCGACGACGGCCGGTCGGCAACGGACAACCCCCAGAATCGCGCCAGTTCCCTAATTTCCGATTTTGTCAAACCAACGTCTGTCAAAGGACTTATGACGTTTAGCTCATGAACCGCTTGCGCGCCGGGACGGTAATCCAAGGCGTCGTCCGCGTTGCTTCCTTCAACCAAATCAGACGAATTCTTTTCCTTGGCGGCGTCGAGAAGACTCTGTAAAATGCGTTTTTTGCAAAAATAGCAACGATTTTTTGGATTTTTCCTATAATCGAGGATGGTTAATTCGTCTGTATGTACAAAATGCAATTCAATTCCAATTTCTTGCGCCAGGTTGGCAATGCGTTCCGGCTCTCGTTGAGGCATGGACGGCGAAACGGCGCACAACGCTATTGCCTTGTTTCCTTTAGCTTCGACCGCGGCTCGAGCCAACACGGAGCTGTCCACCCCGCCAGAAAATGCGACAGCTGGATAACTCAGGGAGTTTATGTAACTCAGAAGAGTCTGAATTTTATGGTTTAATTCAGGATTTAGGGCGTCGAATTTGGGCATTTAGAATCTTTATGAAAAATTTTTGGGAAAAAATACGAATTTCATAACAATTCCAGTTACGAAAACGTAGTAAAATTCGTATAATCTTGTATTGGCTATTTGATAGCACAAAACAATTTTTTGTCAAAGGGGACTGTATAAGTTTACCCCCTTTTTCCTCAACCCCCAACAAAGGATTTGCGTATGATTATAGTAGGTATTGACCTCGGCACGACTAACTCCGCTATCGCGTACATGACCGACGATGGACCAAAGCTCATTCCCAACAGCTTGGGAAAGACGCTTACGCCGTCTGCCGTTGGCATTGATACCGATGGAACAGTGTTGGTCGGCGACGCGGCTAAAGATTACATGGTCGTTCATCCGGACTTGGGAACGACCGCGTTCAAACGAAACATGGGAACCGACGCCAAGGTTTCTTTTATGGGACTGGATTATACGCCGGAACAGCTGTCAGCCATGATTCTTCGATCGTTAAAGAATGATGCGGAACATTATTTTGGACATTCGGATTTTCAGGCTGTCGTAACAGTTCCTGCGTACTTTAACGACGCCCAGCGAACGGCGACGATTAACGCCGCTCAGATTGCCGAATTGAACGTTGTCCGGCTTATCAACGAACCGACGGCGGCGTCAATTGCGTACGGCTATCACGAGTCGAAGGACGCGAAGAACCTGCTTGTTGTCGACCTGGGCGGAGGGACGTTTGACGTCTCGGCAGTCGAAATGTTCGAAGGCGTGGTTGACGTCAAGGCGTCTTTTGGCGACAGCTACCTGGGGGGCGAGGATTTCACTCACGTCATAGCTTCAGAGATCCTCAAAAGCAAGGGTATGAGCTTTGAGGAAATGGAGTTCAAACATCCATTGATGATTTCCCGCCTGAAATACGAATGCGAAAAGGCGAAAATCGCCATTTCCAGCCAGGACAACGCCATTGTCAGAATCCCCAACCTTGACGGCGCTTTTGATGCGGAAGTTACTCCGGAAAACTCCTTCAAAGTTTGGAGAGAGCAGTTCGAGATGTGGTCAAGCGAGTTGCTGGAACGTCTCCGAGTCCCGATCAATCGCGTGTTGGCGGATTCCTCCTGGAGTGTCGGCTCCGTTGACGAGGTGATTCTGGTCGGCGGATCGACCCGCATGCCGATGGTTCGCAACCTCATTGCAGACATGTTCAGCCTTGAACCGCAATGCCGCCTCAATCCGGACGAAGTGGTTGCAATCGGCGCCTCAATTCAGGGAGGATTGTATGCCGACAACAAAGCCCTCAAAGACATGGCGGTTACCGACATCGCCCCGTTTACGCTCGGCGTGGAGGTGAGCAGAGAATTCGGCAACGAGTTCAAGCCCGGGTACATGCTCCCGATTATTCACCGGAACCGAAAGATTCCGTCCAGCCAGGTCAAGCGGGTTTCGACCGTCTATCCAGACCAGAAGGAGGTAGTCGTCAAAGTCTATCAGGGCGAAGGCCGAAAAGTCAGCCAGTGCACCTTTTTGGGCGAGTTTACCATTGGCAACCTTCCCAAAGGCGAAAAGGGACAGGACATCGACATCCGGTTCAGCTACGACCTCAACGGCGTTTTGGAAGTCGAGGCGACTGTTGTCGCAACCGAACAGACGACGCAGCATATTATCGCGTCGAAAACCCGCGGTCTGACGCAGGCGGAGATTGACGAGAGCATCGAACGGCTTCGTCAGCTCAAACCGTCTCCGCGTGACAAAGCGCGCTGGACGGCTCTGCTTAAACGCGCGGAACGTCAGTACGAGCAGTCCACGTTAGAGGAACGAGAAACCATGGACGCCATCATGAACGTTTTTGAATATTCCATGATGGAAGGCGACAAGTCTCAAATTGAGAAAGTCGCGAAACGTTTGGATTTCTTCCTCGAAAACGGCTACGACCTCAACACAGACGAAGACGAGGGAGAAGGCTGGAAATAGCTGGATAATTGAGATTTGAGAGGCTAACGCCTTACGAGCTGAAAGAAACGAGAACGCATTTGCGTCCTCGTTTCTTTTTTGCGCTTCGGAATATTTGTCACACAGAGAGTTTAGTCCCACAGAATGCGGCTGGCGTCGAAAACGGGGCCTTCTTTGCAAGTGCGTTTGTAGTCCCACGAGCCGGAATCGTCCTGGATTTTCGCGACGCAGGTAAAGCAGATTCCCAGCCCGCACGCCATCGGCGTTTCCAATGACATCTGCCCGCGAACGTTGTACTGGTTCATCAGCTTTTGCGCGGCGATAAGCATCGGGCGCGGTCCGCAGGCGCAGACGAAAAGCCCGTCCGCCGGTTCCGACTCAAAGATTTCTTTCATCGGGTCGGTGGCGAATCCCTGACGGCAATCGAAACCGTCCGGCGCCGTCCCGTCAACGGTTGTCAGAGCCATTTCGATTCCCAGCTTTTTGAAGTCGTCAAGCCCGGCAAAGGCGTCTTTGGATCTCGCCCCGTAACAGAGCGTAATTTTGGGGACGGCGTTACAGTCGCATCCCGTCTTGCTGAGAGCTTCTTTCGCCAGGGTGAGGAACGGCGTCTGACCGATTCCGCCTGCGAGCATAATCAGATGTTTGACGGACGAATCGAGGGAAAAGCCGTTGCCCAGCGGTCCCCAGATTTCAATCGGCTGACCGGGCAGGAGTTCCGCAAAACCAGCTGTCGCCTTGCCGACGACCAGGTACATGACGTCCACGCCGGCGCCGGACTCGTCTTGCCAGAGATCGTAAATCGCAAACGGACGCCCCAACAGCGGATCGTTTGCTCCGGGTTTGCGAATCATGCAAAACTGACCGGGGCGGAAGGACGACGCCAATTCAGGACAGGCGATTCTCATTCGATACGTGTTTTGAGCAACGAGTTCGTTTTCAACAACAGTTGTTACAATAAAGGATTTAGCCATTTTTCCAGTTCTGATATGGTTAGCTGCGATAGATCAAATCGCAGTTCTGTTATGCCTAAGTTAAGGCAGTAGGCAATAGGCAGTAGGCAATAGGGAGAAACGCTTGCGTTTTCTCGCAACTCGCAACTCGCAACTCGCAACTTACCGCTTGTCTCTTTTATCTCGTAAATTGACGAGCCGGCGATTGCGTTTCGTTCCACGCGAAGCCGTCTGCCGTCAGGATTGACCAGTTCCGTTACCGGCTGCTCAAAGAGCGTTTTTCGCGTGTACATCAATCGCGGCGCGCCGAAAACGACAACGCCCAGTTCAACGCTTGCCGCAGACGCCAGCGCCCGAACAGCGGATTGAGTTTCCTCCGCGCCGCCGGGCAAGACCGCCCCGGTAAACAGCTCGGGGGAAATGTAACAGACGCGCATGTTGGGCAAAAGCCGTTCGAGCGTTTTGAGCGATCGCGGGTTTGTTACGTTTATCGTCCAGTCCGCAGCGTAAGGAACGTTGCGCCGTTCCATCCGCAGAGCTTCGTCCAGCGAACCCGCCAGCGGGGATTCGCTTTGAATCGTTGTTACGTCCGGGAATCGAACTGGCGTCTGTTCCCGATAAACCGTCCAGCCATGCTGACGGCAGAACTGCTCCTGCTCTTCCGTTCGGACGCAGGCGGCGAACCGGGGTTTTCGCGCCGGGGGAACGAAATCCGGGCTGGGGAACTTTTGCCATTCGGACTGCTTCTCGCGCCGCGGTCGCCCGACTTGACGCGCTTGCGAAAGCTGCTCCACCGCTTTTTGTCGCAGCCCGTTGAGTACCGACGCGGGAACGAACGACTTTTGATCTGTTACGCATTGGAACCCGTTGAGACAAAACGGCGATTCCCCAAATCGATTGAGGTTTTTATACAGACTTTCTTCCGTTGCCGGTCGCTTTTCAGACTGCTCGACGGGAGCGTCCGATTCCACTGTAACAGAACGTTCTCCATCGGTAAGCGTCAGCTGGAGCGGTTCTCCAACGACCGCTTTTATAACAGCGTTGACGGGAACGTAGCGCCGCGCCTGATCCAAGGAATGCTGAACCGATTTTTGAAGCAGAATGTCAAACGTTTTCCAGACGAATTTCGTTTTCGGGGGAACGGGAACGTCGAATTCTACCGTTTTTCCCGCAGACGATTCCGCAACGACGGCGCCGCCGGGGTATTCTCGAATTTGGCTGATGTTGGTTCCGCCGAGTTTTTGCAGCTGAGCGTCTAAAAACGCGACGCCGTCTCCGTTGCGAACGGGTTTGTCGAGAAGAACCCGCCCGGATTTGACCTGTCCGAGAGGAACGCCCCAGTTCGCGCTGAAAGACGTGTTGAGAATGTCAGGGTCTGACTTGTACAGATACCCTTTCGCGTACCCGCGATTGAACGTTCGGGCGATTTCCGGCTGCAGGTCTGTCGTTCGCTCCGGTTTGTTTGTAACAGCGCCCGGCAGGTTGTCCAGCGCTGCGCGGTAATAGGAAACCGCCTGAAAGACGTAGCTGGGGGACTTCATTCGCCCTTCGAGCTTGATAACGTTGACGCCGGCGTCAATCATTCTGACCAGGTCGTCCGGTTCCTGCCATTGATCTTTTAACGACAAATACGGACGCGCAGCCGCGTTGGCGTTGGCGATCTTATACGGAAGACGGCACGGCTGAGCGCAGGAGCCGCGGTTGCCGCTGCGTCCGCCCAGGAAGCTGGACATGTAACATTTCCCGGAACAGCACAAGCACAGTGCGCCGGACGCGAAGACTTCCAACTCTGTCTTATCCAGCCCGGACGCATTGAGCGCTGAGCGAATCGCAGCGATCTCTTCCAGCGTGAGTTCTCGGGCTAAGACGAGACGACTGAACCCGTTTTTCGCCATAAAGACGCATTCTTCCGGCGTCGTGAGAGAGAACTGCGTTGAGGCGTGAATCGCCAGCCCGGGGAAGTTCTCCATTAAGAAGTCGGCGACGCCCCAATCCTGAACAATTGCAGCGTCCAGCCCGGCTTCGTACAAATCGTTGAGCCACGGAAAAGACGATTCCCGCTCTGCGTCGGTCATGAGCGTGTTGAACGTCAGATTGATTTTCGCTCCGTAGAGATGGGCGGTTTTAATGGCGCTGCAATACTGTTCAACAGAGAAATTTTGGGCGAATTGCCGCGCTCCGTACCCGGCAACGCCCATATAGATTTCGTCCGCGCCGGCTTTTAACGCAGCATCGAATGCGTCCGGACCGCCGGCGGGAGCCATGATAGCGCAACTCACTTCGTCCTCTTTCATTTCTGGCGCTTCTCAAAAAGACTACGGACGTCTGAACAAGCACGACCAGGCGGGATAGTCAATACATTCTCGCGACTGCATGAACGCCGGCTGAATGTCGATAGTTTCAAACAGACGCCCCAGTTCCATGCGGATTTCGTCTTCGTAAACCGGCGGCGGAGCGACCTTTGGCATTGGGTCGTGAGCTGTTTTCTCAAGCTCAAATTCCGGCAGCGCGTTTTCAGCGGAAGCGCAAAGCGTGTAGTAGTACGAACCGCTGTGCGTCGTTCTCCAAAGCAAATCGAGGAAGTCTCTGAGCTTGTGATCTCGAATATAGTGATAAAACCCGATGTCGTAAACGAGGTCAAACGTTCCGCAGCGTTCTGAAAACGGGAACACGTCCCCGTGAACGATTCGCAGTTTTTGATGGTATTTGTCTGCCAGAAGATGCGCCCGGTCGATTGCCATCGAGGCGACGTCAATAGCGGTAACTTCAAATTTCAGAGCGGACATCAAACAGGCGTCCGCGCCGGAACCGCAGCCAATTTCCAGAACGGTTCCAGATCGGATGTTATGCTTTTTGAGCATGTCAAAAAAACAGGGTTCCGGTTTGCCTGTGTCCCAGGACGGGGTTCCTTGACGATAGAAATAGTCCCAGTCCAGGCTGTCGGACGCAACGAGGTCTGAAACCTTAAGGAATTCGGTAGGTTGATATTCAGGTAATTCTGCCATGATATACAAATCCTTTCTAAAGAATAATGCTGATTATCCGACTGTTAGTATATAACATTACGTAAAGGAATGCAAGAGGGGTCAACCAAATTTGACCCCTCATTTCAAAAAACGTTTTAGAAAGAAAACGTTATAAGCGTTATTTTGTACCGTCCGGGTACTCGTTGGTAGCTGAATCTTTCCAGTCGGACGACCATTTAACCATGTTGACGCAGTTGTCGGCAATGACGGGCGCGCCGTCGTCTTTGGCGGTCATGTATTGATAAATCGTGGGGACAATCAGTTCGTTGACGAACTTGACGCTGCCGTCGGCAAAGCCCGCGTTGCAGCCTCCCGGGTGGAATGAATACGGCGTGTTGGCAGTGTTGGTAATGTTGATCAAACGTCCGACAACGCCAGCGGTTCCGTTGATCGAGCCGAATTTCTTCCAGCCGTAGCCGGAATCAGCCGCGCCTTCCGGTTGGCTTGTGGAGCTGTCCGTAACCCAGAACCATGCGGTTAAACCCGAGTCGGTGTAGTTCCCCGCCGGAGTCGAGCAGCCGGAAATCCAGGAGAATTTGGAATCTTCGTTCGCTGCCATCGTACCGGTTTTCTTATTGAGCCAGTAGTAGTTCGGCAGACCGGAAAGTTCATGATAGTTGATTGTGTTGGACTTTCCGTCCGTGTAGGATTCCAGGGAAACCAGACCGTTTGTCGCGCCTTCCAGAGCCGGGGTGTATTTCTTTCCGTCGTTGGCGATAACGCACTTGTGGTAGGTGATGTAGTCGGAAACGCCTCCTGTGTAGACAGCCGAACTGGCGGCAGAGTTGCCCTGCCCTGTATTGACGTTGACAACGCGGTTTTTCCCCGGCGCTGACGGACACGTCAAACACGGAGGAGGCGTCAGGCGGAACCGTTCGTTGACGTCGTCGTAGATGGGTTTGTCTGAATGGTACAGGTTCTTGACGTTCGTCGCTTCCAGATACGGGAGCAGACGGACGAAGTTGGGTTCAGTCGTGTCTGTCGTTCCGGTGTGGTTGGCAGGGAATCCGCCCATCGCCTGTTCAAAGTTTGCCATTGCCAACCCGAGCTGTTTGAGGTTGTTGGTGCAGTTTGATCGCTGGGCGGCAGAGCGCGCCTGATTCACAGCTGGAAGCGTAAGAGCCGCCAAAATGCCGATGATAATAATAACGACCAGCAATTCTATCAATGTAAAACCGTGTCTTTTCATGGAAGTTTGTATCCTTTCAAAATGTAATGTAAGTTGCGAGTTGCGAGTAGCGAGTTGCGAGAAAACGCAAGCGTCTCAACAACTCCTCACTCCTAATTCCTAACTGTTAAATCGTTTGGGTATTCAAAAAACTAATTCGGAACTGTTCCGTCCGGGTATTTGCCTGTGTTGGGGTCGACAAAGGACTCGTCGAAACAGGTCAAGCTGAGGTCTTCGGGAGTTACGTTTTCTTTTCCGTTGCTGGTGTTGAGAGCCAGGACAACCCAGGGGATTGTCTGTTCTGAAATAAAGCGGACGGAGCCGTCCATAAACAGCGCGTGAGCGCCGTGGGCGTGAAAACTGTAAATTCCGTTATTGGAAACGTTAATCACCCTGTCGAAGCCGGGGTTTAACGAGTTCTTTTCAAAGCCGGTAAGATGCGTTGACGGACCCGCGCCCCAAAGGGATCGCCAGGATTCGTCTACGGTTTGACCGGACTGCTTCTTTTTGCCGATCCATAAATCGGGACGTCCGCACTGTTCGTTTAACACGATTGTGTTGGACTGCCCGTCTGGAACGACGTAAGAGCCGCAGCCCTTGCCGCATTCCTGCAAGGCGTTTTTGTACGTTTTGCCGTCTGCCATTTTGATTCCGCCGTAATGGACGAAATAGTCTGACGGGACGCCGTTAACCGGCGCAGACAGAGCCTTGTTGTTCATGTCCTTTTCCGCCGTCATGGTGCGCTTGACGTTGGGCGTTTGCGGACAGTTCAGCAGCGGCAATCGTTTGAGCAGCAGACGCTTGTTCTGATTGTCGAAATAGTCGAACTGCTTGTCCCAGTCGTCGCTGAAGTTGGCGGCGTCCATGTACGGAAGCAGGTCAACCGTCCACCCGCGCTGAGCCGGGTCTTGAGTAACGCTGGCGGGATAGCCGCCCATCGCTCCGGCATACATCGTAAACGCCAAACCGAGCTGATGCTGGTTGTTTTGGCATTGAGTGCGCCGCGCTGCGGATCGCATAGACTGAACCGCCGGAACGGAAATGCTTGCCAGAATGGCAATTATCCCGATAACGATCATCAGTTCTACAAGCGTAAATGCGCTGCGAATCGAAGTGTCAGAGTTTGAGTTCATGTCAGTACCCGTATTTATTGTGAAAGTCAAATAAATACAATCCAAAAGCCGTTTGAAGTATTCAAACGACAGCCAAAAGACGGCTTGAACTCAAATTAAAAGAACGACGGACTGAATAATTTCAACGTAACCCGTCTGACGCGGCGAAACGCTGCGCCGGATCGGCTGATATACAAAAGATTCTGTTTGATAGACGTTGCTGTGAACCGCGATTTTGAATCCCGCCGCCGACGCTGACGCCACGGCGTACACATCCGCTGAGCGCGGCTCAACGGGCGCCGGTTCAAATGGAATGTTGTTCAGCGGGAACGAAGGGACGGCGTCCCAATTCGCCAGAACTTCCAACTCCTCTGACGTCAGGTCGCCCAGCAAAGACTGCCGCTGCGTTTCCACGTCGGGAAGCGCGAACTCGTTTTGGGTCAAAAACTCCGAAGCGTCTTGCGGCAAGCCCTCTGTGATAGACGCCAACGCAGAGTGAATGGCTTCATCGCCGGCAAACGCCTTTTGACTGCGTCCGTTTTGCCCCAACAGCTTTAAGATTCTGTGAACGTACGCAGTTTCAATATGGAGGCGATAGCCGTCTTCGTCGTAGACTTGCCCGTCTGCCGAAAGCGTCTGCGACAGCTGATACGCCTTTTTGCGAATGTACGGGTCTGACGCCGGAAGCCCGAAGTCCAGCAAGCCCTCGACGACGAAAGCCGTCGGGACGATGTCGCCCTGCTCTGCCTTGACGCTTGCCAGATAATCTTCCGCCCGAGACAGAAGCTTGGCGCGGATTCGTTCCTTTGTTTGCTGAGCTTGAATGGACTTAACGTATTGCTGGAATTCGCGTTCCATTCTCGCGGCGGTTTCCTGCGCTTCGGGAGAATACAGCCCCAGCGCCGCAACCGGATTGTTGGGCGCGAAAGCGTACTCTTCCGCCTGACGGACAGCGCCTTGCGCCGTCGCCATGGCAAACAAACAGCAGAGGAAAGCAAATATCCTTTTTAACATACTAATATATAGACGTTTATATTATAGTTCAAAATAGGATTTTTTCAAGAGAATCTGCTGGAAATTTAGAAAAAAATTGGGTAATCTCAAATTTGGGGGGCAGATACAACGCTAAATGAAATATAACGCACGAGTTCCCCTTCCTTTTCATGCCCCCCCAATTTTGAAAGCACCCCCAACCGCCTTCCATTTCTTTGCGATCTTTGCGTTC
>JAZMZV010000257.1:0-4862 GCA_045586185.1 Thermoguttaceae bacterium
GGAAAACCTTTTTTGAAAAAAAGGTTTTCCCCTCAAACTCCCCTTTCCAAAAAACTTTAGGTAGGGGAGGAAAACAGATTAGAGAATTAATTGAGTTGAAACTATTTCTCTACGAACTGCACAGCGTCGACGATCACGTGGCCGTTGGTTCCCTCGTTGCTGATTTGCACTTCAGCCGTCTTGTCGAACGTGAACGTTCCGATCGGCAGGAAAATGTTGTCGCGCGTGGGGGACTGCTTCTGGTTGACGATAACCGTCTTCTGACCGCCGGCGAATTTAACTGTTACAGGAACGTTTGTCGCCCGGTTGGCGTTGATGGTGTACGCAACCAGAACTTCGTACTTGCCCGCTTTGGGCAGGTCGGTTTTGAACGTCGCGACGCAGGCGCCTTTGTTGGCGTTATCGTCGTGAATGTAGTTGGATTCAACAAACGGATGTGTAACGTTGTTGAGCTTCCAGTCGCCGGTCAGAGTCGCGTCGAGGTTGTCGAGAACGATGCCGGGGAACCACTTTTTGCTGTAGGTTTTGCCAACGTGAGATTCGTATTCCAGAACCTGTCCTTCTTCTTCCAGAATCGGACGCAGTTTCTGATAGGAGACGTCCTGAACGTCGCACTTGTCGTCGATGACAATAGCCGCCGCGGCGCCGGCAGACTGTCCTAAAATCATGAACACCGGCTCCATGCGGATGGATCCGAAAGCAATGTGACTGCACGAAACGCAGACTGGAACGAACAGGTTGGAACATTCTTCCCGCTTGGGAACGAGCGTTCCGTAGTCAATCGGGTACGGCGCGCCGGGATGAACCTGAACGTCGCCCTCGTTGCGAACCATCGCCTTGCCGTCCTGATCGATAAACAGATGCCGCTGGCAGTGGTGGCTGTCCATGTTATAAGAACCGTATCCGACAGGGCAGGGCGTTGGGAGAATCCGTCGGCAGTGGTTTTCCGTATGAACGAAATCGCTGACCATGCGGCGTCCTTCACGGACGTAAATCTTGTGCCCAAAATGACGCGTGTCGGTAAACTCGTCTTTCGCCAGCCCCCAGTTAGCGTATCGTTTTTGAACCGCTTCCGGAACGCGGGGGTTGTGCTGGAGAGTCCACATCAGCCCCTGCTGCCAGTCTTCGTGAGCCTTGCAGATAACGACGCGTTCAGCGTCCGAGGCGTCAATATAGTTGTGGTTCTGACCGATAAAGTCGTGAGAGAACGGACCGCTGTTGTTCGTGTCCGTTTTGTAGTTGGGCATGGGCGACGGGTTCATCAGGTTCGTCTCTCCGCCTTCCAGAGCGCGAAGATAAAGCTCGTAGTTGAGCGGATCGTAATTGTCCGGCTTGATAAACGGAACGCGGTTTTCCGGAACTTGCGTCATGCACAGACGATAGCAGTACGCCTGAATCATCTTGTCGCCGGAACCGTCCTTCTCAACGGTTTGGTTAATCATCGGCAGAAGTCCGGATTCCGGTTTGCCGGGTTCGACGTACGGGTCGATTCCGTACTTGAACTGATGGTATTTCGCGCAGCGGGTTTCAACGCCGTTGAGCGTTTCGTTGTACAGGGAGTTTGGCTCTCGCCCAACAGTCCAGCTTACGCCCGCCTGAGCCATGAGGTCGCCCTCGTAGGTAGCGTCAATAAAAATCTTGCCGTAAAAGACGTTTTTCACCGTTCCGGATTTCGGGTCGTCAGGATTGTTTTGATACCCGGTTGTCGTTTCAATGGCGACGATTTTATTTCCTTCTTTGATTACGCCTGTCGTTTTCCCGGATCGGTCAAGATACTGGTTGCGAACGACAGGTACGTTGTTCTCTTTGATAAACTGTTCGAAAACGGCTTCTGCGACGCTGGGTTCAAAGTTCCACGCGGTTTGCGTATTGAAATCGAATCCTCGTCCGCCTTTGTTGCCTGCGACGTCGCGCGCCGGTTCCCACGTCCAGGATTCCGGCTTGGCGTAGTGAAGCCACAGACGATGATAGAACTCGCGTGACAGACCGCCGATAACCGCTTTGTTTCCAGAGTCGGTTTGCCCCAAACCAGCAGACGACAGCCCGCCCAGATGGATGTCCGGACAGACGATAATAACGCTCTTGCCGTGTTTCGCCGCTTCAACCGCCGCTGTTACGCCCGCCGACGTCCCGCCGTAAATAACGACGTCGTAAACCGGCGTTTGCGCAAACGCGGTCGATGCTGCCAGGATTGCCAGTAACAGTAAACAATTGTGAATTAACTTCATGATTTTCTCCGTTAAGTTAGGGGAAAGGGATAATAATAGATTACTTTCAGTATAACGAAAGAAAAAATTAATTGCAAGGGGGCGGGGGAGAAATTCCTGATTCCGTCCCTCTTGTCAAGCGCGCCTTGCTCTGGTATAATCGCTATTATGTATTACAGAGACTATCACAATTCGAATCGTTTCAAGGGCTGCGATACGCTGCTCATTTCCATTAAACCGGAGTTGGTGGAGCGCATCGTTCTCGGGGAAAAGAAGTACGAGTACCGAAAGTCGTTTCCGCCCATCACGGTCAAAAGACTGGTAATTTACTCGACGTTTCCGGTTCAGAAAGTCGTTGCCGTCGCGGAAGTTCTCGCCATGCGGGAGAACACGCCCTGGGCGATCTGGGAAGGCACAAAAGACGGCGCTGGCGTGTCCGAACAGACGTACTACGAGTACTTTTCCGGACGTCCGAAAGCGTTCGCCTTTAAACTGGGGAAAATAGACGTTATCACCCCGCCAGCCTCGCTGTTTGACGTCGATGAAACACTTTCGCCCCCGCAATCGTATACAATATTAAAGCCCGAACAGGCGGAATTGTTTTTAAGACTGGTAGAGAAGTAAAAAGTGGTAAGTGGTAAGGACGCAAAGCGATTCACCCAACTTACAACTTACCACTAACCACTTACCACTAACCACTTCTTCGCCCCCCCGTCTTGTCAACAATTCCATAGAGCGTATAATACATAGTACGGCATGGGAATCGAAATACAACATCGTTTCGACCGCGTGCCTTGTCAAACTCAACCAGGAGAGCAACACAGTGAATATATTGATTGTAGCCAGCGAAGCGGCGCCCTTTTCCAAGACCGGCGGTTTAGCTGACGTCTGCGGTTCCTTGCCGGTCGAACTCAATCGTTCCGGGAACAATTGCGCTTTGATTATTCCCGCTTACAGACAAACTCTCCAGAAGGGGTTTGACATTCAAGACCCGGGTCTGAAGTTTTCCGCTCCCGTAGGAGACAAAACGGTCGAAGGGCGCATTCTCAAAGCGGTCGTTCCTGGATCCGACACGCCGGTTTATTTGATCTATCAGAAGGATTATTTCGATCGCGACGGCGTATACCAGAACCCAGACGGCTCTGATTTTATCGACAACTGCGAGCGGTACGTTTTCTTCTGCCGCGCGGCGATGGAGACGATTCGTCTTTTGGACTTGAAAGTCGACATTCTTCACGCCAACGACTGGCAGACCGGGCTTATTCCTGCGTACTTAAAAACGGAATATCGGCTCTATCCGCGATACGCCAACATCGCGTCGCTGTTTACAATTCACAACCTGGCGTATCAAGGATCGTTCTGGCATTGGGACATGAACCTCACCGGGCTGGACTGGAAGTACTTCAACATGGATCAGATGGAGGCGTACGGACGGCTCAACCTCATCAAGACGGGCATCGCCTTTGCAGACGCCGTTTCGACGGTTTCTCCTCGTTACGCTTTGGAAATCCAGTCGGCGCCGCTGGGCTGTGGCTTGGAAGGGATTCTGCAATGCCGGCGTCACAGTTTGTACGGAATTCTCAACGGGGTTGACCTCAACGCCTGGAATCCGGAAACAGACCCCAACCTGGCGCAGACGTACAACGTTTCCACCTGGCGGGAAGGCAAACGAGCGTGTAAAAAAGCGCTCTTGCAGCAGTTGGGATTGCACGAAGACCTCGACGCGCCGTTGCTGGGAACCGTCGGGCGGCTGTCGTACCAAAAGGGATACGATTTAATCGCGGAAGCCATGCGTCGAATCGCTCCGCAGCACCCGGCGCAATGGGTTGTGTTGGGAACCGGCGAGGCGTGCTATCAGAACATGCTTCTCGACCTGCAAAACCAGTTCCCCAACAAGATCGCCGTTCGGCTGATGTACTCCGATTCCATGGCGCATCAGATTATTGCTGGCTCAGACCTGTTCCTCATGCCCAGCCGATACGAGCCGTGCGGACTGACGCAGATGTACGCTCTGCACTACGGAACGCTGCCGGTCGTTCATTCCACCGGCGGGCTGGCGGACACCGTCGTCAATACAACTCAGCAAACCCTGGCAGAAAACACCGCCAACGGGTTCGCGTTTGAAAACGACAGCATAGACGAATTCACAAACTGCGTCAACAACGCTTTGTGGACGTACTATCAGCAGGAAACGCGATCAACGCTCATTGAACGCGGCATGAAGCAGGACTGGTCATGGAGCCGTTCCGCCAGCCAGTACGTTCAGCTTTACGAAATGATTAAACACTGAGAAGAAGTTGCGAGTGGCGAGTAGCGAGTGGCGAGAAAACGTCAGCTCTCAACTCGTCTCTCGTAACTCGCAACACCTAACTCGCAACTCGCTCCGTGGGTTAAAACCCACGGCTACTAACATTGAACCGCTACGCGGTTCTAGCGGAAACGCAAGCGCCACAAAAATCCCCTCGCAACTCGCAACTCGTAACTCGCTCCGTGGGTTAAAACCCACGGCTAGTAATATTGAACCGCTACGCGGTTCTAGCGGAAACGCAAGCGCCGCATAAAATTCCCTCGTAACTCGCAACACCTAACTCGCAACTCGCTCCGTGGGTTAAAACCCACGGCTACTAACATTGAACCGCTACGCGGTTCTAGCGG
>JAZMZV010000258.1:0-38301 GCA_045586185.1 Thermoguttaceae bacterium
ATAGTAATCGCTTCCAGACGTCAAAAGTCCATTCCAGAAATTATCGTTTTGCAGATCGCCGCTAAATGCGCCGGTCGAATTGACAATAATTGGATATTCAGCGCCCGGCTGAAGGGAATCCGCGACTATGTCAATAATGGAGTTGGAATCAATAACAAACGAACTGGCGGTAAGCGTATCAATACGATCGTCTTCCTGTTCGATTAACAACGTAGCGCCTTCTTTGAGAATAAAACCGCCGCCGAAAACTGCGTCGCCAACGGAATTGCCAGGCGAAAAGACCGCATCGGGACCTTCTACAGAAAGGTTGCAGTACATATACCCTTTAATATCCACCGGTCCGGAAGAAACCGTAAAGTTATCAACATCAAATTTGATATCTTGCAGATTATCATTATCATAATTAATCTTTAGTCTTCCTTCTCCGGTCTTGAGAATATCGCCGTTTCCAGTCAAAGCGCCTTCCCATGTAATCGTTTGCCCCGATTCCGGCGCGAAAGTGATCTTGGAATTAGCCGCAACTGTTGCATTTAAGCTGGTTTCCCAACTTGCTTCATTAGTCGAAAAAGTACCGCCGGAAAGAGTAAATGTATACGAATTTGCATTAGCCGCTGTAATGCCGCCTTCGCCTAATTTTATCGTACCGCCAGAAACGTCAAGTTTTCCGCTTGCAGGAATGGCAATAGAACCAGCGGTAAGCGTTCCGCCTTTAACGTTCGTTGGAACGGCAAGCGCTCCGCTAATATTGGCGACGCCAGTTCCGGAAATTTCAAAAATCGACGTATTGGCTGGCGGTTTTGAAGCGTTTGCATATTTTATGGTAGAAGTCGTGAGCGTTCCAGCTGAAAGAAAATATTGAGCATTACCTTTATTCGCATTTTGACCGCCATAAGATATTCCTTCGTCAGCGTTAAACGTTCCGCCGGTTTGATTAACAACGCCCTGAACGTCACTAGCGTAATTGTTATATGCAGGCGCCAAAACAACGCCGCCGTTCGTAGTAAATGAGCCGGAACCGGACAGATTAATAGTTCCTTTTCCACGCGTTCCTAATGTAAAATCAGTCTTGCCCGATACTTTAATTACTTTAAATTCTCCGCCTGAAATATTAAAAATTGCAACGCCAGCAGCTCCGTCAGCTTGATATGGACTATTAACGTTAATCGTAATTGAGCCGCCGGTTTGGTTAATCGTTCCCGTTCCGCCTTGACCTACGTAAAAATAATTGCCCGTAGCTTCAACAGTTCCACCGTCTTTAACTTCAAGAATACCATTGCCGCCGCTCTGACGACCGATAAAAAACCAATCTGTCGTTTTCAATGTAGCGCCTGATTCAACAGTAATCGTAGATTTTACATATTGTCCTGGAAGGAATTGCTTGACAGTCAAACTTGCTCCACTATTAAGCGTCAAAGACGATTCATCAAAGCTTGCATTGTTGCCTGTGTACATAACACCCACATTCATTGACGAATTGAGCCATAATCCAGAAGCATTGTTTTCAATGTTTACAGTATCTCCAGTCCCCGGCAGGCTGTTGCTGCTCCAGTTTCCTGCATTTGAGAAATCTTTATCTACTGTTCCAGTCCACGTAACTGTGTCGGCATAAAGAATCGCATTCAAAGAAAAAAGCGACAAAGAAAAGACAACGGAGCTTAAAACCCCAAACAATAAACCGCGTGTTAAAATGCGGGGGGGGGGAGGAATGAGTAGTCTTGTGATCTGGCCATTATTTTACTCCTTCTCTAGCGGGTAAAACTGGTGAACGGTTATTTAAACGACTTTTGCGGCGGAACGCCCGGCGCAAAAAAATATCGTCTATTTACAATTAATAGTATTATACACTCATTTTTGAAATTGACGAGCGCTAAATGGGAAAATTTTTGAAAAAAAGTGAAAAATTTAGAGGGAATGGCAAAGATAGACAAGGTTTGTGTCGTGTATGGCGGATTTTATCCGCGATCCAGAATGGTTTTCGGCTGCGGCGGAGGGGGTTAGGCGGGGCTTCGAAGCTTCGGCGGACGACACGTCCGCGAACCAGCGGGGCGAACGGGCTTTCCACGTTCAGAAGATTTTTGGAGGCTTCCGCCGCAAGTGAGACGGGGCGAACGTGATGATGCCCAACGTTACCGACACGGAGTACCGGAAAAATTATCGGCTTTACGAAAACAAGCCGTGTCTGGAAGAAAATTCGACGAAATGCCGTAATTGTCTGTATTATCGCGTACTCGCCATCGGCGAAGAGATCAACTGGGGACGTCGCGGGGATTCTCCCCATTGCAGAAAGAAATCGGCAGAAATGCGGGATTGATCCTGATGGCAGACTTCATCGAAAACGATTCCGGCGCTGATTTTTAATTGCCAAATTCTGTCACGGTTTCTGTAACATTCTGCCGCAGTCGGAAAAGGTCGAGGAACGAATTGAAAATCAAACAGGGAAAAAACTAGACAAATATATACTACTATTTATTGTAATTATTCCCCCTTGACAAATGAATCCAGGAGGTATATAATATCGCCTTAAACAGGACGAAAGAATTGTTCCGTTTCATTTTTTTAATGCAATATACATTACTATATAATAGTAGTGATTAAATGGAATCAGGTGCGTAATGAATTTGGGAAAAACGGTTTTTGAAACGGTCGGCGGGACTCCGCTGTTGAAATTGCCCGCCATCAGCCGGGAGCTGGACGGCGTGGAACTGTATGCGAAAGCGGAATATTTCAATCCGACCGGTTCGGTTAAGGACCGGGCGGCGAAGGCGATGATTCTGGACGGTATCGCCCGGGGTTTATTGACGCATGACAAGACCATCATCGACGCGACCAGCGGGAATACGGGCATAGCGTACGCCGCGCTGGGAGCTGCGCTGGGGTACAAGGTGGCGCTGTGTCTTCCTGCCAACGCTACAGAAGAGCGCAAGAAACTGATTCGTCTCTACGGCGCGGAAATCATCGAAACCGACCCGCTGGAAAGTTCGGACGGCGCTTACAACGAGTGCCGAAGACTGGTGGCGGAACATCCGGAAAAGTATTTCTATCCTGATCAGTATAACAACGACGCCAACTGGAAAGCCCATTTCGAGGGAACGGCAGTGGAGATCTGGGAACAAACCGAACATCGCGTAACTCATTTCGTGGCAGGCACCGGAACTTCGGGTACGTTCATGGGAACGAGCCGGGGTCTGAAACATCTCAACCCGGAGGTCAAGTCGGTTCTGATGCAGCCGGATTCCCCGTTCCACGGTCTGGAAGGAATGAAGCACATGGCTTCCACCATTCACCCCGGTTTCTTCGACGAGTCCATAGCCGACGTCAAGCTGGAGGTTTCGACCGAAGAAGCGTACGCCATGATCCGGCGGCTGGTTCGGGAGGAAGCGGTGCTGGTCGGCGTCAGTTCCGGGGCAAACGTGGCGGCGGCGCTGAAACTCGCCCAAACGCTGCCGAAGGGTTCTGTGGTTGTTACAATACTCTGTGACAACGGAAACCGGTATCTTTCCGGAGAATTCTGGGAGGCGGGAAAATGCTGAAATTGACCAAAGAAATCGAAGAAAAAATCAGGACGGCTGGCGCGGAAGCGTATCCCAACGAATGCTGCGGCATCCTCTTCGGGAGCGATGTTGACGGCGGTCACGCGGTCAAGGCGCTCAAGCCCATCGACAATGCGCGTGAAAGCGGCGAACAGTATCACCGTTTTCTTATCACGGCGGAAGATATGATGCAGGCGGAACTGGAAGCGAGGAAGCTGGGACTCGATATCGTCGGGTTCTACCATTCGCATCCGGATCATCCGGCGCGTCCCTCAGACTACGACCGCGACCACGCGCTGCCGTTTTACTCGTATATTATTTTGCGCGTGGCGGAAGGGCAGCCGGAGCTGATGACAAGCTGGCAGCTGCAACTCAGCCGCGAGGCGTTTGACAGTGAAGAATTGGAAATCGAACCGTAATTAGAAAATTATAAGGAGAACGAAAGATGAGCGTAAATGTTTTGATCCCAAGCGCATTGAGAGTGTTCGTAGACCGTCAGTCCGAAGTTGAGGCGGAAGGCGCCACCGTCGGAGAAGCCCTCGCCAATGTCGCTGCACAGTATCCAGACCTGAAACATCAGATCTATGAGGACGATACGAACCTGCGCGGATTCGTGAACGTCTTCGTCGACGGGACCAACATCAAGAAACTCAACGGACTCGACACGCCGGTCGCCGCAGGCGCAACCGTAATGATCGTGCCCGCCATTGCAGGAGGATATTGATCCATGAGTAAACCCATTCCAAGCATCGTCCCCGAAGAACGATGGGCGGAGCTGACGCACGACGACCTCACGCGTTACAGCCGTCAGCTGCTCCTTTCCGAGATCGGCATTGAGGGACAGCAGAAACTCAAGGGGGCGAAGGTGTTGATAGTCGGCACCGGCGGGCTGGGCGCGCCGCTGGCGCTTTATCTGGCAGCCGCAGGCGTTGGAACGCTCGGGCTGGTGGACTTCGACAACGTCGACGTTTCGAACCTTCATCGGCAGATCATTCACGGTTCTCGCGACGTCGGGCGCCCGAAAGTAGCCTCGGCGCGGGACCGAATCCGGGCGCTCAACCCGCTGGTCAACGTCGTTACCTACAACGAGCCGCTGAGCAGTGAAAACGCGCTGGACATCATCCAGGACTATGACGTGGTGGCGGATGGCACAGACAACTATCCGACGCGCTATCTGGTAAACGACGCCTGCGTTCTGCTCGGCAAGCCCAATGTGTACGGCTCGGTGTTCCAGTTTGAAGGACAGGCAAGCGTGTTCTGGGCAAAACAGGGACCGTGTTACCGATGTCTCTACCGTGAACCGCCGCCCCCTGGACTGGTGCCATCCTGCGCTGAAGGCGGCGTGCTGGGCATCCTGCCGGGAGTAATCGGAACGATTCAGGCTAATGAGGTCATCAAACTGCTCGTCGGAGGAAGCGACCCGCTGATCGGACGTCTGTTGCTTTACGACGCCTGGAAGATGAAGTTCCGCGAACTGAAGCTGGAAAGCGACCCGGATTGCCCCATCTGCGGCAAACATCCGACCATCTCGAAACTCATTGACTACGAACAGTTCTGCAACGTCAAAACGAAACAGGAAGAGACGCCTGTGGAGTCCATCACGGCTACGGAACTGAAGCGCCGTTTCGACGCGGGCGAACCCGTGCAGGTAATCGATCTGCGAGAACCCCACGAACGCGCCTACTTCAAGTTCCCAAACGCGAAGGTAATCCCTCTCGGACAGGTAATCCGCCGCAAGGACGAACTGGATCCTGCCATTGACACCGTCTTCGTCTGCAAGATCGGTCAGCGGAGCATCCTCGCCGTACGTAATCTGCGTGAAGCAGGATTCCCGGGGAAGATGATGAATCTTCTGGATGGCGTGCAGGGGTGGATCAATGAAGTCGACCCGACCGCTAAACAGATTTGAGTTCTATTTTGATGAACCGGTTTGCGGCAGTCCCCTGCCGCAAAAGAAACCTCACGCGAAGGACGCAAAAAATGGAAGACGGTAACGGAGCGACCGAAGGGAGCGTAGTTACGCTTAGGCGAGCCACGGGTGTTAACCCGTGGGCGTGAGCGAAGCGAACGTAATTACGCATTCGCCGACAGGCGAACAAAACGTTTGTCCCGCGCACGTACACTGATGAGCCGGCACGCGGCAGTCCCCTGCCGCAAAAGAAACCTCACGCGGAGATGCGGAGCCGCGGAGGATGTCAGCGAAGTTTTAAAAATTACGTTCTTAGTGCGGAACGGCGAACAAAACGACGAGAAGTGTGGATAACAAACTGACGAAGTGATAAACCTCCTCTGGATGTAGGTAAGTCCTCTTACCTACGTTGCCGGTACAAGAAAAATCTATTTCGCAGAAGAACCCCTCCGACCTGCTGGATCGCGGCTGTGTCAGCCGCCCCAATTATCTCACTCGAAGTTCGCAAAAAATGGAAGGCGGTAACGGAGCGACCGAAGGGAGCGTAGTTACGCTTAGGCGAGCCACGGGTGTTAACCCGTGGGCGTGAGCGAAGCGAACGTAACAGGCGAACAAAACCAGGTTTCGTAAGCGCCCGGGAAAACCTCACGCGGAGCCGCGGAGACGCGGAGGAGTCTGGGAAGTAATTACGTTCTTAGCGCGGAACGGCGAACAAAACGACGAGAAGTGTGGATAACAAACTGACGAAGTGATAAACCTCCTCTGGATGTAGGTAAGTCCTCTTACCTACGTTTGTCGGTGTCAAAGAAAACTTCTGTTCAGCCCGGTTCGCGGGCGTGTCGCCCGCCGAAGCGAATTTTTCATTTAGCGGACTTACGTCCGCGTTCCGGGAAGGTTTTCGACTGCGGCGGAGGAGGAGCGGCGGGTCTGACAAGCGGGAGGGGACTGCCGCGGCGCCAGTTGTTCGAGCGGGCGTTCCTGCGAAAAAATTATTTCTTGTTCTAGCAAGTAGCCCGAGCCGGGCTACATCCGGGGGGCGTTGTCTTCTACGCAATACGGTATTTCACACTTCGAACAAAGCGTAACTACGTTCGCTTCGCGAACTCCGCTACCGCCTTTCAACGGTTGGTAAACTCTAACGGTATCGTTATTCCGGCGTTTCGGTTCGCCTGTCGGCGAACTGCGTAATTCCGCGTCCGTTGGACGCTCCATTACCGCCTTTCATTAAGCAACGCCTTTCATTTCTTTGCGTCCTTTGCGTTCTTTGCGGCTTCATTTTTCCAAAAAAGAACACGTGTAAATATTTCTATTACTTCTACTTTTTTTCTATGGGATACTTGCAAATACTTGAATTTTCGGTATAATAACCCGACTGTCAGGTGATTTCTCTTATATGGACTACCTTTTTAGTTTTACTGTATAGATACAGAAATCCCATGTTTTTTTTAGCTCATTAAGCGGCAATGCGCATGATGAGTCAAAACAACTAACAAGGAAAGGATCAGAACATGTCTGACGAAAACAAAATTAATGCATTAGGAAGACCCGCGGCGTATCAACTTGCGGACGTTGCGAAAACGAAACCGCAGTTCGGGATGCTGACCCCTCGCTGGCTCACAAAATTTATGGAGTTCAAAGGGCTGGCGTCCGGAATTTACCGCGTTAACCGCGTCAAGGAAGGCAACACGCCGTTGGAAGTACTTTGCAGCTCCAAGCCGAAGAGCGACGTTATCCCGCAGGGTTTCGTGGATTATGAAACCAAGCCGCGCGAATATATCCTCAGCTCGGTTTCTACAATCATCAACGTTGACACGAAGGTGGCTGACGTTTTCAGCTCTCCCTACGATCAGGCGAAAGAACAGCTGGCTCTGGCGGTGGAAAGTCTTCGCGAGCGTCAGGAAAGCCAGATCATCAACAACGACGACTACGGTCTGTTAAAGAACGTGCCGGATTCTCAGCGAATTCAACCTCTCAATGGAGCGCCCACTCCTGACGATCTGGACGAACTCATTTCCAAAGTGTGGAAAGAACCGTCCTTCTTCCTCGCTCATCCCCGCGCCATTGCGGCGTTCGAACGGGAATGCACCCGACGCGGAGTTCCGCCAGTAACCGCTAACATCAACGGCGGAACCTTCATTCTCTGGCGCGGCATTCCGCTTATCCCCACTGACAAACTGATGGTTGACGGTCTGAAGAATCCGACATCCCAGTTTGGCAAGACCAATATTCTGCTTGTCCGCACCGGCGAAGCCAAACGCGGCGTTATCGGGCTGTATCAGAGCGGATTGCAGGGCGAACATTCGCGCGGTCTTGCCATCCGTTTCCGCGGCATCGACGACAAGGGAGTCGCCTCCTATCTGCTGTCGCTTTACTGCTCTGCAGCGATTCTGGCGGACGATGCAATCGCGGTTTTGGAAGACGTAGAAGTCGGGGAGTACTATGACTATGACAGAGATTGATTTGAACCAATTAAACCCGGCTGCGGACGGTCTGCCCAGTGAAGCGCAGATGCTGGCGTGGGCGGCTGAATTGAGCGGGGATACCCCTGTCGCTTCAGCGTCTGTCCCTTCAGCGCCTGTCGTTTCCACGCCTGCTGCGCCGTCCGGAACAGATTGGACTCGGATCGCTGCCGATGTACTCAAAGCCGAAAACGCTGCGTCTTCCGCCGAAGCGTATTCGCCGACTCTGGTGAGCGCAAAAGATGCGGGAACAGCGCAGACCGTAACAACCGGAGAGAAACCGCTGCGGCGTTCCACCGCCAGCGTCGGGGCTATTCCCGTGGAGAAACTCCGCGAGGATTTCCCGATTCTCTCGGAGCGTCTGGATTCCGGCAAACAGCTGGTGTGGTTCGACAACGGAGCCACGACTCAGCGTCCGAAACAGGTTATCGACCGTATTTCGTACTATTACACCCACGAAAACTCCAACGTGCACCGCGGCGCTCATGACTTGGCTGCCCGATCCACCGACGCGTACGAAAACGCGCGTTCGACGGTGGCGAAGTTCCTCGGCGCGGGCAACGCGAAGGACATTGTTTTCGTGCGCGGTACGACGGAGGGCATCAACCTGGTCGCGCAGAGTTATGTGCGTCCCTTGCTCAACCCCGGCGACGAGATCATTGTTTCTCTGCTGGAACATCATGCGAACATCGTTCCGTGGCAGATGATCGCGGCAGCGACCGGAGCTAAGATCCGCGTCATCCCGGTGGACGACGCCGGACAGCTCAACCTGGCGGAATACGCCAGACTTTTCAATCGGCATACGAGATTCGTCTCGGTCGCCCACGTTTCCAATGTCCTCGGCACTGTTACACCCGTAGCGGAACTGACAGCCATTGCTCACGCTCACGGCGTCCGCATCCTGATTGACGGCGCGCAGTCGGTCGCGCACATTCCGGTCAACGTTACAGCTCTGGACCCGGATTTCTATGTGTTTTCCGGACACAAGATTTTTGGTCCAAACGGCATTGGCGCGGTTTACGGGAAGACCGACGCGCTGGAAGAAGCCCAGCCCTGGCAGGGCGGCGGCAACATGATTGCCGACGTTACCTTCGAGCGCACGATCTACCAGCCTGCTCCGAACAAGTTCGAGGCGGGCACGGGCAGTATCGCAGACGCGGTCGGACTTGGCGCTGCGCTGGAATACATGATGCAGCTCGGTATGGCGAATGTTGCGGCTTACGAGCACGAATTGACTCAGTACGGCATGACGCGGCTCGGGGCGATACCCGGTCTTCATCTGATCGGCACAGCGCCCGGCAAATCCGGCGTCCTCTCGTTCGTGCTGGACAATCACGACATCGTATCGGTCGGAAAGTACCTCAACAGTCAGGGAATCGCAGTCCGCGCTGGTCATCACTGCGCCCAGCCAATTCTGCGTCACTACGGACTGGAAGGGTCGGTGCGTCCGGTTCTTGCGTTCTACAATACGCCGGAAGAGATTGATCTGCTGGCGGAAGCGTTGACGCGTCTGGTGCGTTGATCGTGGGAGGCAAGCATGAGTCACAACTTAGACGAAGCGCTGGAAGCGGTTCTGGCGAGCTACGCTGAACATCCCGAAATCGACAAGATCGGCGAGACTCATTTTCCGAAGCGTCATCTGATTTTGTTGGCGCTGAAGAAGCTGCAATGCGTGATCTTTCCGGGTTTCTTCGACGAGAAGGAACTTCGGAAAGACAACATTCGCTTTTACGTCGGACAGCTGCTTGAGGAGATTCGGGAATTGCTCACGGGGCAGATTGCCAAGACGCTCCGGCTGTTCACCGAAGAATTCTTCGACGCGCCTGATGACGTGGTACAGAAACGAAGCGATCAGATCGTAGGAGATTTTCTCGCCGCGATCCCCAAGATTCGCGAGTATCTTGCTACAGATATCGAGGCTGCGTTCGATGGCGACCCCGCAGCGTTTAGCCGCGACGAGATAATTTCCTCTTATCCCGGCATCTACGCAACTATGGTCAATCGGATTGCCCACGAACTGTACGAACTCGGCGTTCCCCTGATCCCGCGCATCATGACGGAACACGCCCACAGCGTTACAGGGATAGACATCCATCCCGGCGCCAAACTGGGAAAATATTTCTTCATTGATCACGGTACGGGCATCGTAATCGGCGAGACCTCGGAGATCGGCAAACACGCGAAGATCTATCAGGGCGTTACGTTGGGAGCGCTGTCCACCCGCGGAGGACAGTTGCTCAAAGGCAAAAAACGTCACCCGACCATCGAAGACGACGTAACCATCTATTCGGGCGCGTCTATCCTCGGCGGCGAGACTGTTATCAGCGAAGGCGCGGTAATCGGCGGCAACTCGTTCGTTACCAAATCGGTTCCCGAACAGACCCGGGTTAGCGCGAAGATGCCGGAACTTCAGTTCAAACGTCACGAGAACGTTGAACTCCAGTCCGGCGAATTCCTGAATTACGAGATTTGACGGACGGCGTTTTCCAGCTGGTCAAGCGCCTGCTGTAATATTGCGCGGGGAGTCGCGATGTTGAATCGTTGAAACCCCGCGCCGCCAGCTCCGAAGATTCTGCCATCGTCCAGCCAAAGTTTCGCACACTCTACGATGAAACGATCCAGATCCGGCGCGCTGAGACCGAGCCTGGAGAAATCCACCCACGGGAGATAGGTTCCTTCCGGCTCGATCAGCTTCAGCTGAGGCATTCGGGTTCGGAACGTTTCGCGCATGAGCGACAGATTCCCGTGAAGATAATCGATCAGCTGATCTACCCATTCTGCGCTGGTCTGATACGCCGTCTGGCAGGCGACCAGCCCCATGACGTTGGATTGGCTGAAGCCTTCTGCGTCTAGTTCGCGCTGGACTGCCTTGCGAACCTCTTTATTTGCGATGAAAATGTTGGCGTTGTGCAGAGCTGCGACGTTGAAGGTCTTGCTCGGCGCAGTGCAAACCGCGCAGCGATCTGCGACTTCCTCCCAGAGCGAAGCAAATACGATGTGTTTGCTGCCGGGATAGACGATATCCTCATGTATCTCGTCCGCCACAACAAATACGTTGTGACACAGACAGATTTCTGCCAGCTGCTCAAGTTCTTCTTTCGTCCATACGCGACCGACCGGATTGTGCGGCGAGCAGAGGATAAACAGCTTCACGTCGTTTTCGACAATCTTGCGTTCGAAGTCTTCAAAGTCGATGGCGTATCGTTCCCCATCGAAACGCAGTTCGTTCACGACGATCCGGCGGTCGTTGTCGCGTATGCCCTGCCGGAAACAGTAGTAGACCGGCTCCTGAATGAGAATCGCGTCGCCAGGCTTCGTCAGACAGCGAATCAGCGTGCAGATCGCAAACACTACGCCCGGCGCGAGAACCGACGTATGCGGATCGACCGTCCAATCGTGTCTTGTTTTAAACCATTTTGCGAGCGCATCGTAATAAGTCTCGTCGGGGTCGGAATAACCGAAGATGCCGTGGGCGGCTTTGGCTCCAAGGGCGTCCCGCACAGCAGGCGGCGTCTGAAAATCCATGTCTGCCACCCACATCGGGAGCAGGTCTTCCGGCTTGCCGCGCTCTTTCGCAAAATCGTATTTGACGCTGTTGGTGTGACGGCGGGGAATGATTTCGTCAAAATTATATTGCATCCTGGTTTCTCCCAAGTTTATTTTTCGATTGCCCCGCGGAGGTCTTCGATGAGGTCGGCGGCGTTCTCAATGCCGACGGAGATCCGCAGAAAACGGTCGTTGATGCCGCGTTTGAGACGTTCCTCCTCCGGCACGTCGGCGTGGGTTTGAAGCATGGGGTAAGTAATCAGGCTGTCCACCCCGCCGAGACTTTCGGCGTACTGGAAAAGTTTGACCTCGCGCAGTATCTTCCGGGCGGTTTCAGGCGAGTCCACTTCCAACGACAGCATCCCGCCAAAGCCCGAACACTGGCGTTTTGTTATCTCATAGCCGGGATGATCCGGGAAACCGATGTAGTAAACCTTACGAACCTCCGGTCGCCGTCGGAGCCAGTGAGCGATACATTCCGCGTTAGCCGCCTGCTTTTCGAGGCGAATTGCCAGGGTTTTGACGCCCCGTTCCAGCAGAAAACAGTCGAAGGGCGCCAGACACGCGCCAACCGTCTTGGCGTAGAACCGCAGTTGTTCTGCAAGCTCTGGAGTCTTCGAGACCAGAAAGCCCCCAAGCGTGTCGTTGTGCCCGCCGAGATATTTGGTTCCGCTGTGAACGACGATGTCCGCGCCCAAGTCCAGCGGACGCTGGAAATACGGCGAAAGAAACGTGTTGTCCACAATCAGCAACGCTCCTGCCGAATGCGCGATCTGAGCCACGGCTGCGATATCCGATACCTGCATGGTGGGATTGCTGGGCGTTTCCAGGTAAATCGCTTTCGTGTTCGGCTGCAGTTTCTTCCGGACGTTTTCTGGATTCGTCGTGTCTGTAAAATCGAACCGCAGTCCCGACGGAGCGGAAATATAGTGGAACAGGCGCAGAGATCCGCCATAAAGGTCGTCTCCCGCGATGATGTGATCGGAGGACTTGAAGATGTTCATCAGCGCCGTTTCCGCCGCCATGCCGCTGGAAAACGCGATGGCGTCTGCCCCGTTTTCCAGTTCAGCAATCCGGGCTTCAAGCGCGGCGCGGGTCGGATTCTGCACCCGCGAATAACTGTATTCGGATTCCACGTCGACGCCCTGGTGGACAAAAGTCGCAGCCTGAAAGATCGGCGTCGTTATCGATCCGCAAGCAGGCTTCGGACATCGTATCGAATGTACGCAAATAGTGTCTTTTTCATACATTTGGGTTTTTCTCCTCCGATCAAGATTGCCGTCCTTCCGGCAGGGTTTTGTTCATGCTTCCTGTGCAGTAGCCGTCCAGATCCGCAGTAACGAATGAAAATCCCAGTTCATGAAACGCCGTGGAAATACGACTGCGGGTTTCCGCCTCGGTCAGTTTTTCGATCTCTTCGGGCAGGACTTCGATCCGCGCCATTTGCCCGTGCATGCGAACTCTGACCTGATGAAATCCCAGATCCAGCAGCAGCTGTTCCGCCTTGTCGATCATTCTCAGTTTTTCCGGCGCGATGAGTTCGCCGTAAACGAACCGGCTTGCCAGACAGGCGAAGCTTTGTTTGTTCCACGTATCCAGCCCCAGACGCCAGGAAAGCTGCCGAATTTCATCTTTACACAGACCCACCTGCCGCAGCGGGCTGAGTACTCCCAGTTCAGCAACAGCGGTCAGTCCTGGACGGTAGTCGCCGTCGTCGTCCGTGTTGGAGGCTTCCGCTATCCGTTCGATGCCGCTGAGTCGGGCGGAGGCGATGATTTTTTCGAAAAGCTCGCGCTTGCACAGGTAACAGCGGTTGCGCGGGTTGTCTCGAAAACCAGGAATGTTGAGTTCTTCGCTTTCCAAAACGATATGCCGGATGCCGTGAGCGCTGCAGAAGTTCCTGGCTTCGGTCAATTCCCGCTCGGGGAAAGAACAGGACTTCGCCGTATAGGCGATTACCCGGTCGCCGAGGACGTCGTGCGCACATTTCAGCAGGAACGTGGAATCCACGCCGCCGGAAAACGCCACCGCAAGCGAAGGACAGCCCCGCAGAAAACTCAGCAGTTTTTGATATTTTGTCTCGGTTTCAACTGATATATTCATATTCCAGCTCCAATAGCCCGGCGACGCCGACCTTCGTACACTCGAAGTCCGTCCGCTGGGCGTCGGTCAGATATGGGTTGACATTCATCAGCCGCCTGTATTTTTTATAATTTCTTTAAGATACATCAAAAAATTAACTTGTCAAGCGAAAACATATATATTTTGTAGATTTTTTGAATTATTCTTCAGCACAACCCTGCAACCGAGACGTAAATAAGGGAACGAACAATTACTGTAGAAAGCTGGGACTGAACCGGATGATTCCCAGGAAACGCAAAGTTGCAGAAAGCAGACATCGTGTCATAGCCTGAGAATCAGGCGTTATTGGCACATGTCTGCTTGCCTCTGCGTTCTTTGCAAGGAGTCTGCGTACTGAGCGTTCAAAAATAAAAACTATCTATTTTGAAACCCAAAATTTATTGCACCCATTAGCAATGGGCAATTACGCAAGCGCTCCCCCTTAGCCGTTTTATTCAGGCTTTTTCATTCTGTCTGCCTGCGGGACGTACGCGTCGAGTTTTTTTTCCGCGTAAATGGGTGCGAATCGGGTCAATCTCTGGCGGCCGTCGATCATGGGCAGCGTCAGCATTTCCTGACCGACCAGCGGCTTGCAGTACTTGACGAAATCGTCGGTAACGTCGCAGCCGTCCGCGGTAATCCATTCCTTGGGGAACGTGCGTTCGCTGTTGGCGACCAGCTGAAGCGGGACTTTGTCGTACGTAACCGAGTACGCTGTACTTGCCGAGCGGAGAATGGTTGACATGAATCCGCCCTGCCCTGTCGCCGCCAGCTCGCACGCCTTCTGACCGGCGGCGTAAGCTTCGTCCAGGTCTACAATCGAGGCGTACGCCATCGAACTGCGCTGGTCTGTGCCGGGTACGTTTCCACGGGCGGAACCTTTCACCGCCAAGCCGCGTTCGTTGAGATAGTTGACGACTTTCTGGCAAACGGTCATTTTGCTGGCGGAGAACGTAGCGTGACCGAAGGAATCCTTGAGAATTCCCAAGTCGCCGACGTCGAACCCTTCGCTGATAACGACGATGCATCGACCGCACTGACGCAGCTTCTCGTTGACCTGATCGTACATCTGCTCCAAAGAACAGGGGCTTTCGGCAACGTAGATCAACAGCGGCATTTCGCGATTCGGGTCTGCCAAGCGCGCCGCGGCGGGAATGTACCCGATTTTGCGTCCCATCGCCTGCATGACCAGAACCGGGTCTGCCGGGCAGGAGCCTTTGTTCTCCTCGTTGGCGTATTGGACGGCGTGCATCCAGTACTTGGCAACGGAGCCGTATCCGGGCGTGTGGTCGATGAGCTTGAATTCGCTGTCGCCGACGTCGTTGTCGATCGTCTTCGGCACGCCGACCGCCTGGACGTCCAAGCCTTTTTTCGCCGCCATTTCGGCAATTTTATGCGCCGTATCCATCGAGTCGTTTCCGCCGTTATAGAGGAAATATCCAACGTTATGGGCGGCAAAGACGTCGACGATTCTGTCGTAGTCTTCGTTTTGCCAGGATTTGATTTTATATCGACACGTTCCAATTGACCCGGCAACGGGCGTGTATCGCAGCAGGGCGATTTCTTCCGCCGACTGCGCCGTCAGGTCGAGAAGCTCTTCTTTCAAGACGCCCTCGATTCCGTGACAAGCGCCGTAGACGGTTCCAACGTTGTCGAACTGTCGCGCCGCTTCAACAACGCCACGAAGCGAGCTGTTGATAACGCACGTCGGACCGCCGCTTTGCGCGACGACCATGTTCTTCTTTGCTGAACTCATTTATCTTGCGCGGTTAAATGACAATTGTTCATCGGGAACTCCCAGCCAACAGGAATTCAAGACCGACATCTCCAATTCGCTTTTATTATACCCTTTTTTTTGAGCAATAACAGAGGGGGGAAAGGATAATTCGGAATGCGGAATTCGGAATGCGGAATTACGCTTCGCGCTCCCCAATGAGTGTGCAACATCCCGGCGGCTAGGCGTTAACCGTGAGCGTACTCGGCTCGCGGCAGTCTCTGCCGCAACCAACGCCGGAACGGCTGCGATTGATTAATTGAAATTCTATCATCATTTATACATCATTGGATTTTTAAACACGAAAAACACGAAATAATCGAAATTTACGAAAAATGTAAGATTATAAAAATAATTCTTTAGTTTGTTTCGTACTTTTCGTGTATTTCGTGTTAAAAAACTTTTGGGGCGGACAAAACGCCTGCTTTTTAGTTCACAGGCGTGTCGCCCGCCGCCGTAAAAGACAGCGCCGGCGCGCGCATAACAACGCCTTTATTCTTTCGCACCGTGAGCTTTGAGCCATTCAACCATTTTTGTATTTCCACATCTGGAGGCGAAATCCAGGATCGTCGTGCCGTTATTTTCTTTTGCGTTTACGTCCGCGCCTTTTTCAACGAGGAATTTAACAATTCCCCATAGATTGTCTCCAGAGATAACAATGATAGTTTGTTTGTTTGGATAACAGGCCGCGGCGGCGGCTACATGGGAGGCGGTGTATCCGTTATTCTCTTTTATGTTTACGTCAGCGCCCTTTTCAACAAGGAATTTAACCATTTCCAGTTTCCCATATCTGGCAGCGTCATGCAGCGCCGACCAGCCGTTTTTATCTTTTGCGTTTACGTCCGCGCCCTTTTTGACGAGGAATTTGACCATCTCCCAATTTATCACATCGGAGGCAATGAGCATGGGGGTTTTCATATTTTTATCTTTTGCGTTAATGTCCGCGCCTTTTTCAAGAAGATATTTAATGATTTCCCATTCTTCATTAATGACGGCAATATGCAAGGCGGTATTCTCATTATTATCTTTTGCGTTTATGTTCACTCCTTTTTCAAGCGCCCATTTTATGACTTCCAAATTTCCGTATCCGGCGGCTGTAAACATGATAGTCAAACTGTCTTTGTCTTTTGCCTTGATGTCCGCGCCGTTATTCATGAGCCATTTAACCATTTGGGGATTCTCGTTTTCAACGGCGTAATCCAGGATAGTTGTTCCTTCAATGTCTTTTGCGTTTACGTCCGCGCCTTTTTCTACAAGGTATTTAACGATTCCCCATAAGTTGCCTGTAGTGACAGTTTTTATGGTAGTCCAACCAACGTTATGACAGACGGCAACGCCGGCGATATGCAAGGCTGTCTCACCAGAATTCGTTTTTGCATTTACGTCCAATCCCTTTTCAACCAGCCATTTAACCAATTCCAGATTCCCGGAACTGGCGGCAGCATGTAAAGCTGTCTGATTGCTTTCGGATTTTGCGTTTATATCCGCGCCCATTTCAACGAGAGCTTTAACCATTTCCAGATTTCCAATATCAGCGGAATGAAGTAAGAGGGTTCTGTCTCCGAAGAATTTTGTGTTTATGTTCGCGCCCTTTTTGACGAAGAATTTAATCATTTCCAAATCCCAGGAATCATAATATTGCAAGGTTTTCCAACCTTCATTTACGTCTGCGCCGTTTTCAACGAGGATTTTAACCATTTCCAGATTCTGGCGTTTGACAGCAAATTTCAAGGCGGTTTCGTTGTCGCTGTTTTTTGCGTTAACGTCCACCCCATTCTCGATCAGCCATTTCGCCATTTTCAGATTCCCGCTTATTGCGGCAAAATGTAAGGCGGTTGAGTCATATTTCGATTTTAATTTTATATTCAGCCCTTTTTCAACCAGCCAGTTACCCAGTTCCGGATTCCCGTCATAGGCGACAGCCGCCAAGACTATCCAACTATTCGATTTTGCGTTTAGATCTGCGCCCTTTTCAACGAGGAGTTTAATTATTTCGGTATTTCCGTTGTCGGCGGCTTCATACAAGACGGTATTTCCGTTTTTGTCTTCTGCGTTTACGTCGGCGCCGTTTTCAACGAGGAGCTTAACTGTTTCAGGCGTTCCTTTAGAGACGGCTTTAAACAAGACCGTTTTCCCGTCTTTGTCTTTTGCGTTTACGTCTGCACCCTTTTCAACGAGGAATTTTACCATTTCGAGATTTCCGCTTTTGGCGGCAGAATGCAGGACATTTTCTCCATCTCTGGTTTTTACGTTGATATTTGCGCCCTTTTCAACGAGCGCTTTAACTCGGTCAAGATTTCCCGTAAAGGCGGCATAATGAAGAATTGCCGCGTTGTCTTTGCTGCGATAATCAAAATCGAACTTTCCCGTTTGAAACATCTGTTCAAAACGTTCAACGCTTTCCTGACCAAATTCGTCAATAGCTTTCTTGGTCAGCGCCTGATTGTTCGAATTCTCTGCTCCAAAGCAGACGCCTGAAATCACGGCGAAAACAAAAGCGCATGCGCTCAAAATGAAACTGCGATTCATCATAAATCTCCTTTTCTGTTGTTGAACAAGCCAAGCCTTTTGACTTGTCGTTTGTGAATGCGTCTGGTAATAACGACAGGGATTAATAATTATCAAATAATTATTTACAAACAAAGAGGAATCAAAATATATTCCCTAATCATTATTACATTCTTTTGGGTTTATTGCAAGGGGGTATTGGAAACAGATTGTGGCGGGGACGGCGTTCTAAAAACATTTTAACCTGTCTATTTATATTGTTAGTAAAATCCGATTTTTAGACAAAATTTTTGACGCGGATTGTTCCCCGTGAGCTTAGAATCGTTCAGCCACTTTGAACCGCTCAACCACTTCCAGATTCCCGGTTTGACGAAAGAAAACGCGAATCGCTCTTCTGGTTGAAAGTTAAATCGCGTCAACCAAAAGAGCGATTCCATGATCAAATAATTGTTTTAGAAAACCTATTCAAAAAGAGAGGGAAGGTCGCACGTTTTAATTTGTGTGAGTTCTTCAGGAGAACATTCCTGAACAATTTCTGCAAGTCTGTTCGCCTGATTAGCATAAACTCTTTCGACGATATTTCTCACTAAACGCCCATTGCCAAAAGTTTTATCTCTGTTATAGAATAAAACTTCCAGCTTCTCTTTGAGAACTTTGAGAACCTCCTCGTCTGCGGTCATGCCGTAAGAATCGCATAACGTTTTGAAGATTTCAACCAGCTCTGTTGGAGAATAGTCTTCAAAAAACAGATGTTTGTTAAATCGACTTTGCAAACCAGGGTTCGAGTTAAGAAACTCTTGCATCAAATCCGGATACCCAGCCACAATGACGATTAAGTTGTCACGGTTGTCTTCCATCGCTTTGAGCAGGGTGTCAATGCTTTCCTGTCCAAAATCGGTGGCGTGTCTTCCGGTAAGAGTATAGGCTTCATCAATGAACAAAATTCCGCCAATCGCTTTTTGGATAACTTCCTGAGTTTTAATTGCCGTTTGACCGACATAGCCAGCAACCAGGCCAGAACGGTCCGTTTCTACCAGCTGACCTCGCGACAATATGCCAAGCTGATAGTATATTTTTGCCAAAAGACGCGCAACCGTTGTTTTGCCCGTTCCAGGGTTGCCTGTAAACACCAAATGCAGGGATAACGGCTGTTGATGATTCATTCCCAGTTCTTCGCGTTTCTTTCTGACAATGATCATGTTTACCAACGATTGAACGTCGTCTTTAACTTTTTGAAGACCTGTCATGCTGTTCAATTCGTCCATGCATTTTTGCAGATTCTCTTTTGTTCGAGGAGGTAATGAAGCTTCTGGCGAATCTTCAGCGCCTTCAGAATTTTCTGAATTCTCGGAATTCTCTGTTTGAGACGGATTTTGAGAAGAATTGCTGTCCTCGTCTGTCTGCGTTGATTGAACAAATTGCTCTAATTCCTGATAGATATTGGCAAAGCGGGCTATCGTAACAGGAGAAAACTGACGAATCTGGAAGTAACGCTGTCCAAAAAGGTTGTAAAACATTAAGCATGTATTAATCAACTCTCTATCGTGCGTCGAATCCTTGATAATGCCTGCAATTACAAAAGTGGGAGGGAGTTTGAATGTATTGACGTCCGAAATTGAACGACGAAACTGCTGAATATAATCATAATCCAGATTTAATCCCAGATTGTCGTGAAAAAACTGAAGCTCTGCTGAATAGATCTCTGGTTCTTTTGCACAGCAAAACAGGATGAAATGAGCCAAATCCAGTTTGAAAATTCGTTCCAAACTGTTATTTGACAAATCTGGAAACAGATTCTTTTGTTTAGCAAAGGAATCTGTAATAATATCGGCAATTTCTTTTAATGAATTATCCATGGTTATTCAAATTATTGCAATTGTCAATTCATTGAGCTGAACTATATGAATTTATGATAACCGACGTTAAATCGTGATTATCTAAATAAATCCTTAAAAAATTTAGCAATTCTTCCAAAGAAAGAAGGCTTGTTGCTTTGTCCTGACGATGTCGACGACGAGCTTGACGACGAGCTTGACGACGGATAACGCGGCGTACAAGCAGGCGAATTAGAGGACGATGTTGGAATCGATCTTCTGCTTTGGGAACGAGAACGACTGCTTCTGGAACTGGGCGGAGCAATCATAATTTCCCCGGTTTGAGGATCGACCCTGAAGGTTTCTGCATCGATTGTTCCCGTTTCTGGATTGAAACGAGGTCCTGAAGAGTTTAGTATACTCTGCTGAATATAACTGTTTAATCCCAACAGCAAGTTGTACAGCGACTCATTTTTTTGTTGCAGAGCGTCAACTGTGCAATTGTTGTAAAAACGCGTGAACGTCAGTTGATAAACCAGGAACAGGGTGTATGCCAAACTGGCTTCGTCGCCGCCGTTTTCCAGCGAGGTGATGCCGTTAGCGATATCCGCGTTAACCAAAACCTGAAATGACAATGGCAGAATCGACAAAATAGAATTGTCAATATGATTGTTTGAAGCGGAAGCAGTACAATCCGCATATGTCGTAGGCTGCCCAAGGATATCCGAAATGACGCTTATATTCAAGTCATTTTCATTTGAGCAAGTGCACAGGTATAACAGAATGTTCAGAAGATTATATTTGATTAAATCTTCGGTTGAAAGATCTGTCAGACCAAGGCTTGCAGCTCCTTGACCATTTTGATCAAGGAGCCTTGAATACTCGTACAAAAACGACAATGACGTCAGAATATCGTCATTTTGCATAATGACAATCCTTTATGAGTTCTTTTTTGAATTGTAGATAGCGGCAGCGACAATAATCGCAATTACCAGCGATACAACAAAATTAAAGTCAAAAATTAAACATAAAAATATTGTTACAAAACCGCCCAGAGCAGCCGCTCCGCATCCCGGTTGCTCTGGAGGCGGGGAATTTTCGGGAGGTCTTCCCCCAGAACCGGATCTTCGAGTTCCTGTAATTCGAATTTCCCCCGTTTGGGGATCAATCTCATAGTTTAACAACAGGATTCCATTTTGTTCATTCATGAAAAATCCCATATCTTTCACTGCTTCCTTGTGAATGTTTAGTAATAACAACAGACTTTGCCGTTTGAGTTTCCTTTGCCATTAGGCATTTTCGGTATTGTTATTGTCCGTATCAGCCGGTTCTTCCGTCTCAAGCGATTGAGGAAGCGTTCCGTCTGCATAAGGAACGATAATGCTGGTGGTGATTTGAAGCGGCTGAGTAAAAATGGGGTCTGTCTCAGGATCGCAGGTATTGCAAATCAAGGTAAACTGAGTCAAATTGTTAATTACGCGAGGCTTGTAATTTTCATTGTTTCTGTTCAACAAATCCAGCGCGATTTTAACTGCGATGACGGTAACAAAGTCGATGTCGGCTGAAATGCCAGGTTCAAATGACGCCTTTTCGAGATCAGCTTCAGTCGTATAGAACCTGCGGTTCTGATTGACGCGACCGGAAATGTTCCCAACGCCTGCCATTAAATCGTCGTATGTTGGCATGCCCTCTGGCAAGCAATAAAAGATTTCGCCGGCATAAGCGCGTTCCCAGCATCCAATTGACATAAACGCAGAATGCGATTCAATAGCCAGCTTGTTAGCGTACAAATCGCCTTCGCGGTTGTCAGCTCCGCCGATGAAAATGGTGTTCTCATCGCAGAACTCGCTCAAGTCGTTCAATGGCACGCTTTGAATGATGGTGTTGTATGTAATCACATTGGCGTATGGGTTGATGAGCAAAATGCGATCTTTAAGAGCCTCTGTTTTATAACGTCCAACATCCAGCATCCCACACTGATGACGACAGATGTTATGGTATCCAAAAACATCCGAGTCAATAAGCATAAAGTTGCCGACGCCAGACTTGGCGAGTTCAAGAGCGACAAGGCTGCAAACGGAGCCGCATCCAATCAGAACCGCTTTTTTGGAAAGCATGATGTCGGATTCCAAAATGCCAACGTTGCGTGAAAAAACGTCGAGTTTCAGAGAGTAACGCTCAAGTGAGCATTCTTTCAAATCGACAAGGGAAACCAAAACCAGACCGATCTCGTCTCGGTAACCGATCACGCTTGAAGAACTCAGTTGTTCCTGTTCAAACAATTGCTGAGCCTCTGGGGTCAAAAGCGACGTCTCAAACTTTGACGCTTGGCTTTGTTTGAGTTTGTTTTTCAGTTCAGCCAGGTTGAACGTTGGATGAACGCGTTTGGAATCGTGAAAATGAACCGAGGAAACGTCCTGAAAAGGATTGTTGGCAAAAATGTATCCAATTTTAGAAAGAGATTTCGCATCAAAATTGGAATCGTTGACAATAACGTTGTAATAGTGAGTATTGGGAATGTACTTTCCATACAGCGGGCCAACATAGTCTTTTTCCAAACTGGTTGGAAAAGCAACGGTTGCTTCTTTTTGGGACGCCGGAACGTCAGTTGAAGGGAGTGTATTCATTGTCGCAGTTTACTGTTAAGGTTTTGAATCGTTTAATCAAGGACGCGCTAAAAGGTTTCCCGCGCAGCGATTGACTTGTTGCTGAAATGACGCTGTTTATCAATTTGGATACACGGGATCTTTATTTGTCTGTAACAAAGGATGCCGATTTTTCTCAGACTCTATAAATTATTGGAGTCTTGTTCGCTGGAATACGGATGCGCTCTTCTGTTTCCCTGATTTTTCATTTGATCTGGCTGCGTCGGCTGAGTTGGAGTTCCGCTGCCTGCAGCGTCTGTTTCAGGGATAGGATAGTTTTCCAGAGGAAAATCTGTTTTGTCATTTGCTTTTGTTACAGGATTTGCTCCAGCCGACGTTCCCGTATCCTCTAAAGACGCTGCATTTGTCGGAGTAACGGGATTTGTTGTATTCTCGGGATTTGTCGGAGTACCGGTAGCTGTTGCAGGAACGGTATCTGCTGGCGCTGGATCGGTTACCAGATCAGATCCTGTTTTGGAATCTGCCGCAGTGTTGAGATCCGAGTCTGAAAAGATGTCAGAGGCGTCATCGCTAACATTCTGTTGATAAGCATTTGCGTCATTACCCATTTCTCCTTGTTCAGAAGCAATAGCATTTGACTTGCTTACTCGGTTAGTATCGACAGCCCCTTTGCTATCGTTTCTATTGGCGATGCCAGTTTGCTGCACAGGGCGTTGCTGAACAGGGGGTTGCTGAACAGGGTTTTGCTTAAAGCCCTGTGGCTGAATAGCAGTGTCGCTTGTTTGTGGACGTTGTACAGAGCCAGTTTTGGCATCGGGCTTAAGTAACAAAAACATGTTAACCGCCAACATAAAGATCAGTAAAATCTCTAACGTTGTGTTGACAAATTTCCAGCCCTTAGGACTGCCGTTATCGTCTTGCCCTGTCGCCTGATTATTCGTGGAGTCTGGAAGCAGGAGATTGTTTTCTCCATAAGATTCCGCCGGTTTGGTAGTTCCAAAATAATTTAATTGAAAGTACTCCTCCGGGATCATTTCATCGCCTACTTCATATCCCATTTTTTGGTATTGAACCTGGCGGCCATCGATATTGGCTACATGATAAATTGTAATGCGAAAATCCGGGTCAATATTAACCAGACCGGAAATAGCTCCAGTCTTTGGCTTGTTGGGATCCCTGTCATTGGCTTTATCATTGGCGTTTGCAAACAAAAGGTTTGTACCGTCGTCCGTTCCGGAGAACGAATCCATGCTGCCAGGATGTCTGTGCCATAATCCCAGCACCTGCGGTCGCAATTTGTATTGGATGGCCACGCGATTGGCAACATAGTTGACAAACTCCGTATCGTATTCAAAATACGCGTATTGGTTAATGGAATCTTTTCCTGGAGGAATAGCTTCCGTAACAATCCAGAAACCGTTATCCAAAACATGCCCAAGCAGAATTCCGCCTGTTTCTTTAGGATGCTTTGCAAAAGTTTCCGATATGATCGCATTGAACGCGCGGCTGGAAAAGATAACCATCTGATCAGACGGAGTCCCTAAATACTTTTGGATTTTGCGTCTGACGCGAAGCTCGGGCTCAAAAGCGCCCTGATTTCGCCTGTTAGGAGCAGGAAAACCGTTTTGATTATTCTGTTCCCGATACGGCGTATCAAATCTATCTTCGCCTGTCGGTTGGTTGTCATTGTTCAAATTCGCGTTTTGATAGGGCGAATCTCCAGCGGCGCCTGGCTGATCCCATTGGTTTTCGTTCCCGGAATTCGCGTTTTGATAAGACGAATCTCCGGTGACGCCTGGTTTGTTCAATAAATAATCATCGCTTGAAATCCCCAAATCGCCTAAGGGATTGTTTGCAGAACGATGATTCAGGCTGTCAAAATCGCGGTTTTGATCGAATGTGTCCTGATTGCGGTTTTGACCGAATGTGTCCTGATCGCGGTTTTGACCGAATGTGTTCTGATTGCGGTTTTGACCGTAATTATCACGATTTACATCGTCATAAAATTCTGGATCGTGGTCTTTGTTCATAGTTATCACCTAAATGCCGTTTTCTGCGTTAAATTCACTTTCACTCAATTGACCTGCCAAAACAAGTTCAAAAGCAGCCAGCCATTTTACAGCCCAACGAAGAACGACGGCGGCTGACACCTCCATTCTACCAACGCCAACATGGATATCGCTTGCGCGAGTCGTGCAAAGGTAAACGCCTTCTGATCCGCGAATAAGGTGGTGGGGACACCAGCCAACTGCATCAATGAGCGTATTGATATCCGGTTGTCGCAAGTAAACCAGAACGGAACTTCCCATCGTTGCATACGGATGGTTATTTTCATAAACGGCTTCCAACAGCCAATCCCATCCGTCATCGCCGAGTAATCCAGGACGCATCTTTCCTGTCCAAACCAGTTTGCCGTCAGGACGTTTGCTCAAAACGAACTGGGGAAATGACGCTTGCATTGCTGCAATTTCTGCATCGAGACGCTCTGGTTCTCTTTCATACCATTGATCGTACGCCAGCTTTCCTGGGGGAATTGTCAGGGTCGGCTGACCGGTGCGTCCGGTAACGTCTCCGTTGGAGTTCAGCGGAATCGGACGGCCGTTTTGCAGAGCTTCGCGAATTCTGCGCTGGGCTTCAGTCAAAGCGGCGGGGTTTGTTGAGGCCAGCTTTCCTGGGGGAATTGTCAGGGTCGGCTGACCGGTGCGTCCGGTAACGTCTCCATTGGAGTTCAGCGGAATCGGACGGCCGTTTTGCAGAGCTTCGCGAATTCTGCGCTGGGCTTCGGTCAAAGCGGCGGGGTTTGTTGACGCTAATTTTCCTGCGGGGATGCTGATTACTGTGTTCATTTTCTTTCCTTCCATACCGTTTTGTTAAATGTAAATTGTTTTTTGAATTGGGTTATCAGGTTCAACCTTTCATTTGGAAAAGTCTTTTTATAACCGCTACATTCATAATTAACGTAAGCAACGGTCTAAAGTAACAAACATTTTAAAGTATTTTTCAAAAATTTTTGTGCCGAAAGCTTTAAAATGACTATAACTCCAATGTATATAACGAGTTACAATTTGGAAAATTAAATTCCATTTGGGCGATCAAACTCGTCTTTGGTCATCACGCCAGCCAAAACCAGTTCGTAACCAGCCAGCCATTTAACTGCCCAGCGCAAAACGGTTGCAGCAGACGTTGTTTTTTCTGCTTCGTAACCATGTGTATCTTGTGAACGGGCTGTACATAAATACAAGCCTTCAGAACTGGAAAGCAGATGGTGAGGACGCCAACCCGTTGAATTGATTAACAGATTGATATCAGGTTGCCGCAAGTAAACCAGTACGGAACTTCCCATTCTTGAATTTGGATGGTTATTCTCATAGATCGCTTCCACCAACCAGTCCCACCCCTCGTCTCCAAGCAAACCCGGACGCAAGTAGCCAATCCAGGATAATCTGCCGTCAGGCCGTTTTTGTAATCTGAACTGGGGAAAAGAAGTCTGCATTGAAATCGTTTCAGCTTCCAACAATTCAGGATCGTTTTCATACCAGTGCGGAGACGCAAGGCGTCCTGAAGGAATGGTTAATAACGGCTGATTTGCAAGCTCGATGTCAGGTTGACGAGAGTGTGAAAAGAAAGCATTGTTTGTATTCTTTCCAACTGTTTTTTGATTGTCAGTAATCATTATGGTTCTCGGTATGAAAAAAAACAAATACTAATAAAACTTATTGTCAAGATACACAAGCGCAAAGCATGCAATACAATATGAAAAACCGTGAACTGTTGCAGTATAATTCTTAGATTCATATTTTATATGCATTACAGATTTGCTTAATACTGTAATCATTATAATTATTAAATTGCCTATTGCAAGTCCCCCCAATTAACGGGGGTTGGTCAGACTCTTGCAATTTTTTTCTTCTTCCCCCCTTTTATTTCTGTTGTATTGATTTATAATGATGAGATATAAGTTAAAAGCAGAAATATTTTTCCAAATTGAGGACTAAACGCATTATGGAATTGGGAGTCAATATTGACCATGTCGCAACGGTTCGTCAGGCGCGCATGACCAACGAGCCAGACCCGGTTGCCGCCGCGGCTTTGGCGCAGCTGGGCGGCGCGGACGGCATCACCGTTCACCTTCGCGAAGATCGACGCCATATTCAGGACAGAGACTTGTTCATCCTGCGTCAAACCGTTACATGCAAGCTCAACATGGAACTGGCGTGCAACGAAGACGTATTGGGAATCGCCTGCAAGGTCGTTCCCGATCAGGCGACGGTCGTTCCGGAACGGCGTCAGGAAATCACGACTGAAGGCGGCTTGGACGTTGCAGGGAATATCCAAAAATTTTCCGACGCCGTCAAGCGGCTCCACGACGCGGGAATTGTCGTCAGCCTGTTTCTCGACCCCGTCGCAGAGCAAATCGACGCTGCTCAACAGTGCGGCGCAGACGCCGTCGAAATCCATACTGGCCGATACGCCAACGCCTCAGGCGAAGCTCAGCTTAAAGAACTGGAAACCATCCGGACGATTGGCAAACAGATCGTCGATTGCGGCATGAAGCTTCACGCCGGGCACGGCTTGACCTACACAAACGTCCTGCCGATTGTACACATTCCCAACATGCGAGAACTCAACATCGGGCACAGCATCATCTCCCGCGCCATTTACGTCGGGCTGGTTCAGGCTGTCAAAGACATGAAAGCGCTGTTGGAGAAATGAGGGAATAGGGAATAGGAAATAGGGAATAGATATTCGCCTTCGGCGAATTTAAATTCATACTTCCCTTGCCCTACTCCCTATTTCCTACTCCCTACTCCCTTTTTGTTCGCCTGTCGGCGAATGCGTAATTCCGTTCGCCGTTGGCGAACTCCATTACCGCCTTCCAATCCAATTACTAACCATTAACCACTTATATTCAAATGAAAACGCGAGCTGAAGAATTTGCCGGTTTGACAGTTGCTATGGTAACGCCGTTCAAGGACGGCAAAGTTGACCTTGACCGTCTGGCGAAAAACGTCGATTTTTTGATTGCTGGCGGAGCGACGGCTCTGTGTCCGGTCGGAACGACGGGCGAGTCCCCTACTCTGACCAACGCTGAACACGAATTGGTCATTGCTGAAACCGTCAAGGCGGCAGCCGGCCGCTGCAAGGTCATTGCGGGAACCGGCTCCAACAGCACGGCGGAAGCGATTCACATGACCCAATGGGCGGAAAAGGCGGGCGCGGACGCTGCCCTGTCAGTCGCGCCGTACTACAACAAGCCCATGCAGGAAGGACTGTATAAGCATTTCAAGGCGATTGCCCAGTCTGTTTCGATTCCGATTTGCGTCTACAACATTCCCGGTCGAACGGGTCGTCTGATTGAATCGGATACGATTCTCCGCCTTGCGGAAATCCCCAATATTGCGATGGTCAAAGAAGCGACCGGCTCGATGGACAACGCGTCCAAGATTATTGCAGCGACTGATCTGACCGTACTTTCCGGCGACGACTCGTTGACGCTGCCGTACATGTCGTTGGGCTGCAAGGGCGTCGTTTCCGTGGTCGGGAACTTCATTCCGTCCGACATGACGGCGTTGACCAAGACGTTCCTTGCCGGCGATTTGGAAGGCGCGCGCCGTCTGCATTACAAGATGTATCCGCTGTGCCGCGACATGCTGTCGTTGGCGACCAACCCGATTCCGGTCAAGGCGGCTTTGAAAGCTCTGGGAATGGACACCGGCGAACTTCGTCTGCCGCTAACTCCCCTCACCAGAGCGCAAAATACTGCGCTTCGCAAGACGCTCGCCGCTTACGGTTTGCTGTAATTGTCGTTTCCTGAATTGAGATTGTCACACATGAAACCGCTCATTGCTGTTACGCCGCTGTTTGATCAAAAGCAGAATCATCAGTACATGAATTCCGAATACTTTCCCGCTATTCTGGACAACGGAGGGATTCCCGTCCTGCTGCCCATTGAGGCGGCGGAGTCTACATGGGACGAGTATCTTGACCGCGTTGACGGGATTCTCTTTACCGGAGGTCAGGACGTCAACCCGGTTCTGTACAAGCAGACGCCCATGGAAACGACGCTGTATATTTGCCCGGAACGCGACGCGCTGGAATACGGCTTGTGCAAAAAGGCGATTGAAAAGAACAAGGTCATTTTGGGAATCTGCCGCGGAGAGCAGCTCATCAACGTCGCTTGCGGCGGGACGCTCTATCAGGACTTGCCGACGTATCGCCCGTCATCTATCGGGCATCGCCAGCCGCCGCCGACTGACAAGCCCAGCCACGACGTCAAGGTGGTTGAAGGCTCGCCGTTACATCTTTTAACGAATAAAACCCGAATCGCGGTCAACAGCACGCACCATCAGGGAATCGACAAGCTCGGAAAGGGGCTTGTCGCCATGGCGTTCGCAACCGACGACCTGACAGAAGGCGTCTACATGCCGGACAAGAAATTCGTCTGGGCGATTCAATGGCACCCGGAACGAATGTACAAAAAGCATCCTGAAGCCGCGGCGATATTCAAAGAGTTTATTCGCAACGCGGCGAGTAAGTAATTGTAACAATTTCGGAGTGCGGGAGCATAGCTCCCGCACTCCGAGAGAATTATTCTTGCTCTTTTCTCATCTGTTGCATTTCCTGAGAGATGCGGATTGAGCAGAATTTCGGTCCGCACATTGAGCAGAAGCGTTCGTCTCCGCAATGATTCTTTTGGTTAGCGGCGACAAGAGATTCCTCTCTCATTCGTCGAGCCGTTTCCGGGTCGAGAGCGAGTTCAAACTGCCGGTTCCAGTCGAACGCAGCGCGGGCGTCTGAAATGGCGTCGTCGAGGTCGCGGGCGTGCGGCAGCTTTCGGGCGATGTCGGCGGCGTGAGCGGCGATCTTATACGCGATTACGCCCTGATGGACGTCTTCGAGCATCGGCAAGCCGATATGCTCTCGCGGGGTAACGTAACACAGCATCGCCGCGCCGTGCATGGCGGCAATCGCCCCGCCGATGGCGCTGGTGATGTGGTCGTAACCGGGAGCGCAGTCCATTGTAACAGGACCCAAAACGTAGAACGGCGCGCCGCAGCACCATTCCTGCTGCAGTTTCATGTTCATGACAATCTGATCCATCGGGACGTGCCCGGGACCTTCAATCATGACCTGGCAGCCTCTGTCCCAGGCGCGTTTGCACAGGTCGGAAAGCGTCGCCAGTTCCGCCAGCTGCGCCTGATCGGTTGCGTCCGCCAGACAGCCAGGGCGAAGACCGTCGCCCATGCTCCACGCGACGTCGTACTGTTTCATGACGTCGCACAGGTCGTCAAACTTTTGGTAGAATGGGTTTTCCTCTTTGTGAGCGACCATCCATTTGGCAACCAGAGACCCGCCGCGGCTGACGATTCCCAGCTTGCGCCGATCGGTCAGCGCAACGTGACTTCTCAGCAAACCGCAGTGAATCGTGAAGTAGTCTACGCCCTGCTTCGCCTGCTGTTCGACCAGCTGGACGAAGTCGTCCGGCTTCATGTCCTCGATTTTTTCGATCATCTCGACCATCTGGTACAGCGGAACCGTGCCGACGGGAACCGTCATTTCGTCTACAATGCGCTGACGAATCTGGTTGATGTTCTGCCCGGTTGACAAGTCCATGACGGTGTCTGCCCCGTAGCGAACGGCGCAGCGGACTTTCTCCAGCTCGCAATCAATATCGGAAGAAATGGGCGAGTTGCCCAGATTGGCGTTGATCTTCGTTCGGGAGTTGGCTCCGATTGCCATCGGGACAAGTCCCTTTTCGAGGTGAACTTTGTTGGCTGGAATTATCAGCCGACCGGAAGCGACCAGGTCCCGAACCTGTTCCGGGGTCATGTATTCGCTGGCGGCAACGGCTTCCATAGCCGGGGTTACGACGCCCTTTCGGGCTTCTGTCAACTGCGTCATTGTATTGTCTTTCTGTTTCAGAAATGTTGTTTATTATTGGGTGAATTATATTTCTGTATTATCCCATATATAACAGAAAAGTCAAGGGGACTGAGCGCGGCGTTTTGACTGCAAACAGCCGCGTAAAAAAAGCGTTCTGTTGGGGAACAGAACGCTTTGTAACTAATCAACGATTACTCTAATCTGTTGGTTAGTTGTTTTTTTCAGCCTGATTAGCCTTTGCTTCACGAATAGCGTCTAATTTGTCCATCTGGCACAGCAGCGGGGCGGCAATGAAGATGGAGCTGAAAGTACCAATGATAACGCCGACAAGCATCGTGAACGCGAAGGCGTGAATTGCCTGACCGCCCCAAATGTACAAAACGACGATAACCAGCAAGGTGGTTAAAGAGGTCAAAATTGTACGGGCAAGCATGTCGTTGATAGCCTGGTTAACCATCGCGGGGGCGATTCGCGGCGACTTGCCTTTGACTTCACGAATTCGGTCGAAGACGACGATCGTGTCGTTAAGGGAGTAACCGATAATCGTCATAATACCTGCCAAAACGGTCAAACCAATCTTGAACGGGTCAATGAGCAGGAATCCGAGAATGCCGCAAACGTACATGGAAACCGCTAATGCGCCAACGGAAATAATAACGTTATTGCAAAGCGCAGCAGTAGCGGCGAAGCCATAGTAAACCTTTTGGAATCGGAACCAGAGGTAAATGACCATAACAATCAAACTGCCAAAAATAGCCCACAAACCGCGCGTTCTTAAGTTGCTTGCAATTTGCGGACCGATCATGTTACGAGCCGGGAACACCGGTTCTGCCTGAGCGGTTGTTTTAACGCGTTCAAGAACTTTTTGAGCTTGATCCGGAGAGATGATAAACGAAACGTTCCAGCTGTTAAATCCGGTGGTTGAATTTTCTTCATACAGCGGATTTTCAACTAAAATGACGCGTTGATCTTCGTTGATATTCTCAGCCGCCATTGCATCTTCAACCATGGATTTAACGACGTCGTAGGAAACGGCTTCCTTGAATTCGATAACCGCAAAAGCGCCATTGGCAAATGAAACTTCGGAGCCTTCCAGAACAGCCGGTTTTTCTTCCTTGTTGGAAGCGCTTTCGACTGAGGGTTCGCTGGAATCATCAAACGCTGGAACTTCGGGAACTTCAGGAGCTTCCGGAACTTCGGGAACTTCCGGCGCTTCTGGAGCAGCTTCTTCTACAGCGGGAGCTTCAGGAGCGGCTTCTTCAGCTTTGGGTTCTTCAGCGGGAGCGGTTTCTTCAGCTTTGGGTTCTTCAGCGGGAGCAGCTTCTTCAGCCTTGGGTTCTTCCGCCGGTTTAGCTTCTTCAGCCTTGGGTTCTTCCGCCGGAGCGGCTTCTTCAGCCTTGGGTTCTTCAGCCGGAGCGGGTTCTTCAGCCTTGGGTTCTTCAGCCGGTTTAGCTTCTTCAGCCTTGGGTTCTTCAGCCGGTTTAGCTTCTTCAGCTGCCGGTTCGTCTGCATAAGCTGTAGACGTGAACAAGTCGAAAATGGAATTCAACGTTGTCGTTTGAGCCGGAGCTTCTTTTTCGTCTTGTTTATCGGTTGCGTCTTCTTTCTTTTCAGATTGAAGAACGGCGTCTTTTTGTGCAAACGGAACGCAGTTTTTAATGGTTACGTCGTTCGTTGCCAATTTGCCCGGGAATTTTTGAGCAATCAGTTCTGTAACATGATTGATGTACTTTTCGCCTTCCAGACCGTTTTTGATATCTTCCGGCGTCGGGCAAGAGTTGATCATGTATCGAAGATTGTCATCCTCGGTGCTGATCTTAATGCCAGAGACCGCGAGGTTGTCCAACTCGCCGAGTTCTTTACGAACATTGTCAATTGAAACAGGCTCGTTAAACAGAACCTGGACGGACGAACCGCCAGTAAAGTCGATGTCCAACAGACCGTTTCCACGGAAGATAATGGCTGCAATGCAGACAATCCAAATGATGGCAGTAGTAGTAACAACTCTTGGAATGTATGACATGAAATCGATATTGGTTTGACCAATAATGCGGCGCATGCGGAGGTTCTTGATAACGCCGGTGCGATCCGCGGTTTCAAAAATAATTCTGGCGCAGAACAGAGCCGTGAACATACTCAAAGCAATACCGAGAATAAGCGTAACGGCAAAGCCCTTGATTTGTTCCGTACCGACCCAGTACAGAATAACGCCTACCAGCAAGGTGGTAATGTTAGAGTCAAAAATCGCGGAGAACGCTTTCTGGAACCCGTTGCGAATCGCCATGTGAATCGTGGCTCCCTTGGCGCGTTCTTCACGCATACGTTCGTAAATAAGAACGTTTGCGTCGACTGCCATACCTAGCGTCATGACCAAACCGGCAATACCCGGCAGAGTAAAGGCGGCAGAGAATGAAATCATCAACGCCAACAACAGCACCAGGTTGACTATCAGAGCGAAGTCTGCAACCAGACCGGCAAATCGATAGTAAAAGACCATAAATACAAGCACCAGCGCCAAAGCAACCAAGCTGGCGATCGTGCCGCTTTTAATCGTGTCAGCGCCGAGCGTAGGACCGCTGGTCATTTCAGAAATCGGTTCTTTGCTAAGCGTGGCAGGAAGAGAACCTGAATTCAAGACGTTTGCCAGTTCGCGAGCTTCTTCTTCAGTGAAACTGCCGGTGATTTCGCCGCGGTCGCTAATGCGAGAGTTAATTCGCGGGGCGGAATACATCGAGTCGTCAAGAACAATGCCCAAGTGTCGGTAACGGTCCTGGGTGGGGCTGTTTTTCGACGTCAGCATGCCGAATCGGTTTGCTCCATCCGGCTTGAAACGGAAGTTGACGCAGTTGCCGCCGAACTGGTCGTTGCCAACAGACGCTTCTGCAAGGTCTTTTCCGGTAACGTCAAAGTTGTCTTTGATGCACAAAACTTCCAAATGATTATTATTGGGATTGGTGCGAGTTACGTAGTTTTCGTAATGGAATTCGCTTTCGCGTCCTTCTGTTACAGGAATCCACATGCCGATTACGGTGTAAAGGGCTTTTCCTTCTTTATCAACCCCGGTTTGGGTTTTAATAATTCGATCGTTGGATTTGTTTCCCAACTCGATAAGCTGGTTGTCTTCAGGGTAGTTTTTGTCTGCAAGAATTCTAAACGCCAATGTACCAGAGCGGGAAACGACTTTCTTCAGTCGAGCAATTTCAGCGGCGTCAACTTCAGGAACAATGATTTCAACCGCATTGGAACCTTGCTGACGAACGGTAATTTCTTTAACTCCTCCCGGGTCAAGACGTCGTTTCAGAATGACAGCCAAATCGTTCATCTTGACAGAACCGCCGACGTTTTTGGAACGAGACGCGTTGCTTTCCGGAGTCTCGCCGTTGGCTTCCGCTTCAAGCTCGTCAGCCGCAGACTGAGAAACTTCGTAAACCAAAATTGAACCGCCGCTAAGGTCGATGCCCAACTTGATTTTGTCGTAACTGGTTGCAACGACGGTTACGCCGAAAAATACAGCGACCAGAATAATCCAGTAAGAAAACGCGTAATCCGGCATGCGGAATTTTTTGGCAAGATACAAAGCCAGTACGATCGGAAGTACGCCGACCAACACAAAGACTGAAATAAATAATACTAGGTTCATTGTAAAAAATCCTTAATGAGGAACTCTGTTTGTTTCTATCCGTTAAAACAAACGATTATTCCTGAAACGTAAAAATCAAGTTGTTTTGGTAAGGTTTTGAAAAAATGTTGTTGATGTCCAGGATTATAAAAGGCGGTAAAACGCCACAAAACATGACAGCGTCAAGAATGCAAATCCTGCGTGCAATCCTGACGCGAATAACGGCGTCAACGCCGTTTATTCAACCGGAGGCGCTTTCGTTGGGCTTTGAAAGCGAAGCTCAACAGTTGCATCGGCGCCGTAGGCTGGATTAGTTGTTTCGGAAACCGGTTCTTTGCTTAGCTTGACGGGAAGCGCTCCGGAATTTAACACATCTGCCAATAAACGAGCGTCGTTTTCGGTGAAATTGCCAGAAATTTCAGCGCGATCGCTGACGCGGGCGACGATTCGCGGCGCGGAATACAATTCCCCGTTGAGGACAATGCCCAAGAGTCGATAATGACCATGCTGAAGGTCAGGCGTGTTTTCTTCTGTAAGTTGACCGAACCGGTTGGCTCCTTCTTTATTAAAACGGAGGTTGACGCAGTATCCACCGATGCTGTCTGTCCCAACAGACGCTTCATTAAGGTATAACCCAGATGCGTTGTATTTGTCTTTGATGCACAAGACTTCTTTAATCTCGGCATCATTGACGGTGCGAGTGCGAGTTACAATGTTTCCAAAATCAAATTCATCCTCGCGTCCTTCCGTTATTGGAATCCACATGCCGAGAACGCCATCGGAGCCTTGAATAACGCTGTCGTCGGATTTGCCTGCCAACTCGATAAGCTGGCTGTCTTCAGGGTAATCGTTACTGGCTAAAAGTCGAAACTCCAGCGTACCAGAAAGCGGTATGAGTTTCTTTATTCGGGCGATTTCAGCCGGGTCGTTTTCAAGAAAGACGATTTCAATTTTATTTGAATCGCACTGACGAACAGAGATGTCCTTTATCCCTTTGGGGTCAATTCGCCTCTCCAATGTGAAGGCAATCTGCTTCATTTTGGAGGAAACGTATTCCTGCGCCGTTTTTTCAGGATCCGCATTGTCGTTACCCTGAAGTTCATCCGGCAGAATGACCTCGTAAACCAAAACCGTTTTTGCGCTGCTGCTTCCCCCCAGCTTCATATTGCAGCCGGTTGACGTTACGGTTAATCCGCAGAAAATGACGCCCAATAAAATCCAGTAAGAAAATGCGTAATTTGACATGCCAAACCGTTTGGCGCAAAAAGCCAAAACGATTGGGGCAACGCCAACCAACGCGAAAACTGAAATGGATAACAACAATGGGGTCATTTATAAAAACGGATTGATGGATGAATGCTGATCAGATTCCGGTATAAATCATTGGACAAAACTCGAGATTTAAGCGCCGGGATCTAAACGCCCAAGGTTTATTTTTTCTCTTTATCTTTCTCTTTCTCCTCTTCCGGAGTTACGACGTAGGCGATTGCGCGCGGGTCGAACATGACTTTAACGTTGTTTTTGTCGTCCAGGAGGAGTTGAATTTCGAGGACTTCATTTTTGCTGCCTCGAATAATATTGGTAATTGCCGCTTTAATGCCGCCGATAGTAACGACTTTGTCTCCAACTTTGAGCTCGTTGAGCATTTGGTCGAATTTCTTTTGCTGGTTCTGCTGAGGACGAATCATAAAGAACCACATGACAAAGAAAAACAGCACGATCATGAGAATCCATGACATCATGCTGCCTCCGGCAGCTCCGTCGGCGGAACCGGCTGCGGCGTCAGCCTGCGCCAGTAAAGCGTATGCAAAATTACTGATGTTCATAGCGTTTCCTTTTTAAATCGCATAGCGGCAGTAAGGCAAACGCAGAAAAGCGGACGTTTAATAAACGTCAAACCATCTCTTTTCTGGCTTGTCAGACGCCGTCAAATCCAATATAATTTATTAAAGTTCTTATAATAATACGAACTCCCGATTTCTGCAATACCATACACCCCATTAAACTCCAAAAAAGTTCAAATTTTTCCTGAATTTCTCAAAAAGAAAGGGGAAAATGTTAAAATAGGCAATATTGAAGCCCTTTTTATTGATTGAAATGGGGGACGGGTATAATTATGACGTCAATTTCGCTTTTTGACGTCAATTTCGCAATAATCGGGCTTGTTCACCGGTTGGGGTTCACTTTGCGTAGCCCATGACCTTCATCCATTCATAGGAGCGGTCAAACCAGCCGCCGAAATGCTCGCCCAGCGGCTTGGCGACAAATCCGTGCGGGGTTTTGGCGTAGATGTACATTTCCATCGGAACGCCCATCTTGTGCATTTGGGTGTAAATGGCGATTGACCCGAGCGGGGAATACTTGTCGGCGTCGCCGTGGAAGAGGCACATCGGGGCGGATTTGGCGTCAAATTTGAAGTCCTTGAGGATGGGGGCATCGATTCCCTTGTTGGCGTTGGGTCCTGTTGCGCCGTCTTCCAGAACGTAGGCGGGATAAATCGGAACGGCGAAGTTGATATGGCACGGGACGCTGTCGAGGTCGTCAACGGGCTCGTACGCAGGCGTTTGGGAGTTGACGGCGCACAGAACCGTCAGATGACCGCCGGCGGAGAACCCGATCATGCCGATTTTTTCGGGGTTGACGCCCCATTTTTCGGCGTTTTTGCGAACGTGCTTGATCGTTCTTTGAGCGTCCTGCCAGGCGGCGCGGTAAATTTCCTGCCCTGCCTGACGCGGAACCCGGTATTCCAGAAGAATGGCTGTAACGCCCTTTTCTGTGAACATGTTGACGATTCTTTTGCCTTCGTAGGAAACGAGTTCCTGATACCCGCCGCCGGGACAGACAATCACGCAGGCGTCAGTGGTTTTCTTTTCCGGCTGATAGACCGTGAACCTGGGAGCGGGGAAGTCGCCCTTTTCGCCCGGCGCCAAACCCGGCCAGACGGGAAACGTTTCTTGAGCGAAACCGGTCGAAACAAACAGCGCTATCGCCGCTGCGAGGGTAAATAATACTCGATTCATATTTATACGGGGTTAGAGAAAGACGTAAATACGAGGAACGCGTTTCGTCCTCAAAACTTGCGTCATATTATAATATGGAATCGCAGTATTGACAAGAGGGAGCGGGGGAGGAAGTAGTTAGGAGTAATGAAAGGCGGTAACGGAGCGACCAGCGGGAGCGTAGTTACGCTTAGGCGAGCCGGGAACGTTAGTTCCCGGGAAGCGACGGCTTGCCGTCGCGCGCAACCTCGTTAGCGGTTGAATTTTAATACCCGTGGGTTTTACCCCACGGAAAAAGAAACAAACAAAAAGAAACATCGCTAAATACGCTTTTTCTGTCGTCTTCCGAAGGGGGAACGACAGAAAAAGATACTGAAGCGATTAGGCGGGCGAGCCGGGAACGTTAGTTCCCTGGCGTAGAATCATTCCCTGGCGTAGAATCGGGTTCGCAGCTCGGGACAGAGCTGGCGTGGGGTGCATAGCTCCATGGGCTTAAATTGAAGAAAAGTTCTTTCAGCTTTTCATCGGGAACGTTTGAAGCTCCCAAACTCTTGATAATCCCTTCCTGATTGGGTTGTCCAAGTGTTAGACGATAAAGAGAAAGAACTTTAATAATCCAGTCGTACTTTTCCTGAACTTTGCTAAATGGATACATTGGCACGATTCGTTCGATGGGGAATTTGCAGTCCATGTTTTGCGGCAAAATCCAATAGGGAACCATGCCGCCGTTGTTCTCGCTGACTTTAACGTTGACGTTATTAACAAGCTCTTCCCAAAAATTCTTGATTGAGACGTCATCCGCGTAGGAACTGCTGACCAGCGACTGCCGAATTGCCAACGACATGTACCGATTGATTCTGCCTTCTCGCTGTTCCAGATCGATTGGATTGGAGGGCAGATTCCAGTGTACGATCTTTCGGCAATAGGCGTGGAAATCCAGCCCCTCCTGACCAATGGAAGTTGTCGACAAAACAAACGGACGGAACGGCGAATTAAAGGCGTTGCGAACGGCTTGAGAACGTAAAAGAGCCCCGTCTTCCGTTCTGGTTTGAAGGTATGCCAAAGCATATCCCAACCTGATTGATACAGGCTTTTCGCCTTGCAAATGCAAAAAAGATTCTCTTGTATCAGTTTGGATAGATCCAATTGGAGCCAGAGCGGGACGAAGCGACTGGTTGGGCGCCAGTTTATTAGCCGCTGGTATTTCCTCTTGATCGCTGTCCTGTTCAATCTTTTTCCTAAGCTCAATTCTGACAAAATGATTGTAGAAATCCTGAAGCGTTTGACATTGAAAGGCAAATTCGTCCAATACCGCTTGAAGATTTCCTTCGGCACAATACTTTACAACTTGCAGATGATAAGGCGTTTTATCGTCTTTGCCGTAGATAATATCAATTGTTGTTTGAGAGTCTTCTCTGTTAAACATGGAAACAATGGCGCTTGAGATTCCCACGGCAGTTCCCAAAATGTAGTCGTTCCATTCAATTGCATTGTCGTCGGCTTCAGCTTCCTCCGAGGCGTCTTTATCATCT
>JAZMZV010000259.1:0-10161 GCA_045586185.1 Thermoguttaceae bacterium
TCCACGCACGCGTAGAGCGTGCGACCGGAACAGGTTGCCAAATTTCGGGCGGTAATCAATGTTTCAATCCACGCACGCGTAGAGCGTGCGACCTTTTGATGATCAGCCCAAGAAGGATTATAATAGGTTTCAATCCACGCACGCGTAGAGCGTGCGACGAACGATATGAACGTGAACGAGAGAGAGAAATAGTTTCAATCCACGCACGCGTAGAGCGTGCGACATTAAAACCTCTTGAAACACAATTGGAAGCTTATTGGTTTCAATCCACGCACGCGTAGAGCGTGCGACGTTGTCAAGCGGTCAATTAACGCCAGGGCGACAGTTTCAATCCACGCACGCGTAGAGCGTGCGACCAGAAGGAATACTCCACTTGGTCTTGCTTACTAGAGGTTTCAATCCACGCACGCGTAGAGCGTGCGACGGCCGGGGATTATCATGTTCCCGGAGTACATGAGTTTCAATCCACGCACGCGTAGAGCGTGCGACTCGCTGACCCGGTATTATTGGCGGATATTGTCTGTTTCAATCCACGCACGCGTAGAGCGTGCGACAAATTCCCATGGGTACATCTACCATAACAACGACGTTTCAATCCACGCACGCGTAGAGCGTGCGACAAAAACGATAACGCGGATAGATGAAAAGTTAATAAGTTTCAATCCACGCACGCGTAGAGCGTGCGACAATGAACGAGCCGGTATAAGGCTATGGAATATTATCGTTTCAATCCACGCACGCGTAGAGCGTGCGACTTATCCTAATTGATAGGTTGGAGGAATTGAACCGGTTTCAATCCACGCACGCGTAGAGCGTGCGACGCCCGGCGCCAAGGCAGGTAAGGGCGGGTTTTTAGTTTCAATCCACGCACGCGTAGAGCGTGCGACCCGCGCACCAACAGTCTGAACTTTTCGCCGTCTGGTTTCAATCCACGCACGCGTAGAGCGTGCGACTTCCGGTCGAAGTTTGGCGCGAAGACGGCACAAGTTTCAATCCACGCACGCGTAGAGCGTGCGACCGCTCAAAGAGCAATTAGCCGAGTGGGGAGGATTGTTTCAATCCACGCACGCGTAGAGCGTGCGACATGGCTATTACGGCTACGGTTACGGCTCATAGGAGGTTTCAATCCACGCACGCGTAGAGCGTGCGACCGGCTATTAACCGGGCTATTATTCGCGCTGGCGTTGTTTCAATCCACGCACGCGTAGAGCGTGCGACTCTTATTTCGTTATACACTGCTATATAAAGCTATTATCTAGCTGTTTCGCGAACAGTATCCGCAAAATGGCGAATTTGCGTAACAAAAGTTACGTCAGAAAGATAATCCTTTATACTGCAAGGAGTAACGAACTCCGCGAACCTACGGGTCTTTTATGAGAGCCGGACGTTCGCGGCGTAAAATAAGGGACTTCAAACAACTCAATATGAATCGTTAGAAATCCCTTTTATTATAACCAAAAATTGTCAAATGATAAGGGGTCCTTCGGGATTATAAGTAGCTTTTGCGCCAAAATGTTCTACCCGATTTTCCCAGTTTTTACCAAGGAAATAGTATCGAAGACTGTCGGTCTTCGGGTCGGCGGTCTTTTCCAGTTCAGCTTTGATCTTGACCCACAATGCGGGTTCGACGAGACATTCAAACACCGAATTCTGGACGCGCTGTCCATAATTGACGCATATTTTAGCAACTTGCCGCAGGCGTTTTCTGCCTTCGGCAGTCTCGACGTTGACGTCGTAGGTAACCAGAACCATCATAATAAAAAAGTTTAACCAAATTGTCAAGGAGTAACAGGGACGAATTGTCATCAGTCGAATTCGTTGACCTAAAAAGTAGTTGTTTTCTGGGAGGACGCTGGGAACGGCTGGGAGGTTTCTGGGAATTGCTGGGATTTACCAGTTGCAATTCGTCTACGAATATTGATATTCATACGCCAACGCTCCCGCTTTACTTAATAAACACCGGCGGATAGGCGTCCAGATCGCCGCGAATCCAGCGAGCCATGAGCTGCGCCTGAACGTGCGGGACAAGTCCGACGGTCATTTTTTCGTTGAGAAACGGGTGAGTAATCTCTTCGTCTTTTCGGCTATGCCAGGCGGTGAGGACGGTTTTCCTGCCGGAGTCGGAGAGGAGAACAGACCCGTTCTCCTGAAATTTGAAGTCCGAGGCGCCCAGCTGCTGGCGGTTTATGAGCGACAGCGTCAGCCGGTCGGCGAGCCACGGTCGAAACTCTTCCATCATATCCAGAGCCAGCGAGGGGCGTCCGGGGCGGTCGGCGTGGAGGAATCCCATTTGCGGATCCAGCCCAACGGCTTCGCAGGCGGACGTCAGGTCGTGCGCCAGGAGCGTATAGACAAACGACAACAGCGCGTTAACCCTGTCCAGCGGCGGGCGGCGGGAGCGTTCATGAAAGAAGAAGTTCTTTTTATCGACCAGAATCAAATGGTCGTAAACGGCAAAGGCGACTTTAGCGGCGTCGCCTTCAACTCCGCGAACCTGGTCGAGAGGCATGTCGCACCGCAGCGTCTGGAGAGAGCGCATCATCAAATCGGACGCCTGACGAATCGCGTCGACGTCGATTTTATCGCCATGATCGCGAACGGCGCGCTGGAGCATGGATCGGGTATTGGCGATTTTCGCGCTGACAATAATCCGGGCGGCTTGTGACATCGTTTCCGGATTGCGGGTCTTTTCGTGCTGAGCGCGGCGAAGAAGAACGCTTCCGGACTGCGGACCGACCGTTCGGGCAAAGAGTTTGCCGGATTCGCTGAGGAAGGAAACCGGGACGTTGTGTTCTCCGCACAGTCCGAGACAATGGGGAGTCCACATCACGTTTCCAAAACAGACGACGCTGGCAATCGTGTGAATCGGAATTCGCATTTTTGGCACGCTATCGACGGAGATAACCATATTTTCGCCGTCCCGGTTGACGTACGCGCCTTGAGTCGTTATGTACAGGGTGTTTCCGTGACGTTTCATGAGATTCTTTCCTTGAGATTCTTTTCGACCATGGAATCGACCCATTGCTGAACGTTCCCGCCGGCGGAGGGCAGACAGACGTCAACCATGGAACAGTTTTGACATCGCTTTTGCAGAACCGGCGGCGGAATGACGCCGGACGAAATGAGCTGATGAAACTGCAGCGCCAGCGATTCCGTTTCGCGCCGCAGCTCCGGCGTCAGTTCGACGACGACCCGCTGTCGGCTTTGACCGTAAAACAGCGCGCCGGAGGTCAGATGGACGTTAAACGCCTCTTCCAGACAGATCGCCTGAGCGCACAGCTGGACGGCGTCACAGTTGTCCGGCTTGGGCTTTCCGCGTTTGTATTCGACAGGATAGGGAACCCACAGCCCGCTTCGTTTCGGGAGTTTGACGCCCTGACAGGCAGACGGCGCAGCGTTACAATTATCGGACGGCGCCGGGCTGACTTTGTGGAATTCGACCACGTCGGCGATTCCGGTAATCCCCAATCGGGCGGACTTCAGCTTCAGCCCGCGGACGATGCGGACGTCCGACCGCGACTCCGCACCAGCAGTATGAACGCGCTCGTGCATGACCTCGCCCAACGCCGTCAAAACGTTTTCCGACCACGCCTGCTCCATGTGAATCAGCGCGCACTGCCTCGGACAAAAAGCAAGATGCTGCAGTCCGGAAATCATCAGAAATTCGTCTTCGGAGTAGGGCATGTATCTTTTTATATAATCATGTACCCGTCTTTATTTGCCTTGATTGCATTCAAAGCGTCTTCTGTCATATATCCCAAAAAATCCGGGTCGTAACCAAGCGTCCATTTTAATAAACCGGGACGATTCTCAATTTCTTGGACGCCAAACCTTTTGCAATTGTTACTCCAAATCTGGACAGAATTGAGTTGAATTTCCATTGCCGATACGTCATTCGAACCGTTTTCCAATTTTTCGATGGTTTTGGGATTGACAATAACGGAATATGTATCACTGGCGGGAATAACCTTGCATAATTTTGCAACTTCGGGATAGTCAGTATGTTTTTCGGCATCTAACAATTCTTTAATTGCTTTATCAACATTCGTGGAACGAATTTCTCTTTCAAATGCCATCTTCAAAATATCAGTTGTTGAATACTGATTATCTTGAAAAACGCCCTCTCTAAGCAAATCGTCCAAGATATTAGACGAGACTTCAAATGCGCGATAATTGTTTTTAATCTGACTATCAAAAAATCGAAAACTGTATACTGTACCGGGGTTCAGCAATTCGGCGTTGCGATTGACGCGCCCGGCAATTTGGAACAGACTGGCAGCAGAACAGGATTCGCGATACGCCGATTGGAACGAAAAATCAACGCCTGCTTCGACACAGCTAGTCGCAACCAGAATCAGACCCGGAATATAATCGGGCGACTGGGGATTTAACGCATTTCGGATATTCTGAACGATAAATTGTCGGTCATAGGGCGATAAAGCTGTCGATAGGTGCATGACTCTGCGAGCATTGCCTTCTGTTTCCAATAAGCGTTCCTTCAAACGGGAGGCAAGAAACGCGGCGTTATAAACTGTATTCACAACAACCAGACTGGATTTTATTGGAGGTTGAATAAGTTCGTTGATAAGACCGTCAACGCTCAAACCTTCTTCAATTTGTTCATAGTCGATTCGTTTATTCTCCTGCTCTTGAATTTTCTGCTGAAGATTCTCTGGAATAATTTCCGGCAGAACAGGGGGAACATTAGAATCATTCTGAATAAAGGATTCGTTCTCCCAAAATTTGATTAGCGAGCCGGACGCAAAGACAAAATGACAGCGCCAATTCTGCGCCAGTTCCTTAAGCCATCGCCATTCCAGAGGCCAAATCGTTGTTGGCATGACGTTATGAGCTTCATCAACGAATACCGCGCTGCCGGGCAACGAATGCAGTTTTCTCAGAGCGGCGGGCATGTTTGAACCGAGCGTTTCAAAAAACTGAACAGCGGTCGTAACAACAATTGGAGAATTCCACAATACAGCAAATTGTTTAGATTTATCGTCTTTGAAATCTGCCAAATGATGATGTTCCGCAACGACAAATTCATCTTTTTCTTCCTCTTTTTCATCAGGCAAAACAAGAGCTTCACGATAAACTTTAACAGATTGCTGAATTATTTGCGTATACGGCAAAATGACAATAATTCTTCGCAGCTTTCGTTTAATTGCAATCTGCAGCAAATGAGCCATAACAGACGTTGTTTTCCCAACGCCGACAGCGGCAAGACAGGTTTCCATTGATTGATCGCTGATAGGAGCGTCCAAACAGCATTGAAAAACCTCGTCTCGAATCGCCTGACGCTTCGAACTGCCAGAACCTTTCTTTCCAAGTTTCTTTACATATTTCTGCAAAGCGGCAAGACGTTCTTCCCATCGCGGTTCAACCGACGTGGTCAATAAGTCTTTGCCACAATAGGCTGCAGCGTCTGAAAAGTCTGCGTCAACAAGACACGACAATCCTAATCGGCGTGATAATCCGGAATCCAAAAACGGGTCAGTTGCCGAATATTCTGGTTCCTCAATGGTTCCAAGCGCTTCGCGATGGTTGCAAATGTATTCATTCAATTTTTTGTCAACGCGTGATACAATGTCGCAACCATGATCAAAATCTTTTGGTTTCGAATAACGAAACGCCTTCATGTTTCTATCAACTTGTTCCTGATAATAAGGTAATCCGGCATGGTGAGAATAGACAATATTCGCAGATTCCAAAAGTGCAGGGTTTTCAAAAACATTATTCTGTTTTGAGAAAAGATCAGAAACTCGTTGCATAAAATAAGCGCAACCAGCGTCGACATGAGGAATCGGTAATGACATCCGCGAATTGTTACATTGAAAAACCTTTTGGTTCTGTTCATCCAGTTTACCCAAGTCATGGAACTGAGCAGCATTAAACAGAATTGACTTAAACGCCTGTTTTTGCTCGCCAGAATAAGAACAAAATTCCAATATCTGTTCTACGTTTTCACAACAGCGGTTTACAACGCCGGAGATATGGTCAAAGTACGTCTGAGGTGATTCGCCTCCTGTTCGAGCTAAAAAAGACATTGCCATGGATTTGTCGTTTATAAAAGCTATTGAAATAATGAGGCGTTAAACGCATACACGCGTTATAACGCCCCTAATATCATATCTTAGAGATTTGCCAAATCGCAGATCGAGCCAACTTTAGATGCTAAATCCGCTGGCAGATCCATTGGAACTTTGTATTGTTCCCATGACGTTGTAGGTTCGTCTTTGTTGAATTCCGGTTTGATGGTCGGTCGCAGTGCGTCGAGAATCAGAAAATCTGAACATTCTCCCAGCGGAGATTTATGCTCGACAAACCAGGCGTGACGAATTCGGACGTCCGTTCTAATATAGGACGACGTGTTGGAATAGGCATAGGGAATCGTCCTTTTCAGCAGATCAATATCTTCCTGCGAACAGTTCGTTTTTTTAGCGGCAGAAGGATTGACGAAGAAAGGCATGCAATAAACGCCATGCTGAACAATGCGGTATCCCAATGGCGCCATGCCGCGATCTTTGCCTTCCTGAACGCCGGATTTATTGGTGTTGGTCATTCGTTCAATCAAAATCGGAGCAACGGAGACGCCAAGTCCAAACTGAACAACGCCTGTTTTAATCGCCGATTGACTGTTGCCCTTCTTTTCCGGATCTTTGTCTCTCTTTTCCAAAAACGTTGTACCGAAAACGCGGGCGTCCCAATAGCGAGCCAGTAGAGCTTCAGGTTTCATACTTGAAATCTCGTCGCGCTTTCTGGTAGGCTGTTCCAAAATGTCAAAATTTGCGGCGTCAAGACCTACTCCAACCTGCGCCCAAAGGGGACCATCCTTGTCAGCAATCAGGTCGCGAATCTTTCGCTTGAACGAAACGGGAGAAATCTCTCCACGATCATCCATTCGATAACGAGGATCGCTTTCTCTGTCCGGGTCGCCGTTGGGATTGGAATTCACGACTTCGATTACCAGCAGTCCAACTGCACGATTCAAAAAAATAGCATTGCTTGTTTTACTCATGTGTATTATCTCCTGTTATTTATATTTCGAATTGTTGTTGACCAATATAATCCGTTAATCCAAATGTTTCTCCGATTCCTCTTTTTCATCTTGATTGACGTCAGAATTCTGACTGTCCGTGCCCTTGTATAGAGCCAAATACCCCAACAAGAACTGGGCTGCTTCAATATCAGAGAATTTTTCTGTAAGTTGTTCGTCGGACTCTTCAATAGCCTTGGAAACGTGATCCATTTCTTTCATAACCCAAGCAACATGACGGGGAGTGGGTTTTTTATCGTTATCCTCAGACTTTTTGCTGTTTAGATATTTTTTCGCCCAAGCCATATAAATCGGAAGGCGATCGCCAAGTCGGATCAACGCTTGCGCCGGATTGGTTTTAGCAATGGGAATGAGTGCATTGCCAATTAACGATGATGGAATGTCACCGCCGCGAATATCCTGGCAATAGAAAATGTGCAACTGGTCTGCCAACGCTAGCAGCCGTCCAAGATTGAACGGAGTCTTATTCATATATACCTCCTTTTCCGATTTGAGATTTTTCAAAAGAATTCCTAGCATCGCAATGCAATGCAATGTACATATACGCTGATTATTTTCTTTCTTCTTATCTTTCTTTGAACCATCTTTTTTCTTTAAACCATTATTACCTCCAACATAAACCAACAATTCTTCGCAGTTTTCCAATAAACGACTCAGCAAAACGTTAGCTTCGCGCTTAGAGTGATTTCGCTGTAAAAACAACGCGAAAATATCACCGCGAGAAACTCCTGGAACGTTGCATGAATCCGTACCACCACGAATCCATTTTTTACAAAACAGTTCTTGAGCGTCTTCTAAACTAATCGGCGTTACACCTTGCAAAACTGGATTTTTGGACTGATTATCTTTAGACTGATTATCTTTAAAAATCCAAAGTTTGATTTCAGGAACGTTTTTAGAACCACGTTGCCAAAATAGAGCGTCTTCTCGCAACTGGGCAACAGTAAATGAATCTGAATACAATAACTGACGACGTCCAGTATCCAGCTCGCGAAGAATCAGGCACTTGATTGTATCTTCTTCTAAAGTTTCATGCACCTCATTAGAAAGTAACTTTATAACTGCTTCCGTTTTACGGGCAAAATCTTCATTAAAAGAAGAAACTGATGAAACGTCGGTTGAATCATTGTTATCTGAATAACCAGCTCCTATTTTTCGATAATTATTCAGCAATGTTGCCAAATCAGCGTTATTCTTTGTAGGATTGGGTTCAAAATAAACAATGAGCAAATCAGACTTTTTTTCATTGTCGGAAATAATACTTTCCCATGTTCTACCTTTCTGATCCTCGTTTGTTATAAACCCCAGAGCTAAAGCCAACTGATTTGCCGTTTCTTGTCCAACATTGCAAATATCGGCAGCAATTTTTCCGTATCTGTCGTGACAGAACACGTCTTTGTTCATGGCAAGTAGCGAGGTCTTTTGCTGAAAGACCGGAACTTTAACTTGCGGAAACTTACCTTTAACCGGATGTTGATGCTCTCCAGTCAGAGCGCAAATGGGCAGTTTTTCAACATCTATTCCAGCCTGTTCTGATTCAATCTGTACAAGTAGCTTCCTAAAAGCTTCTCGGGACAATTCAATTTCATCTCCTACAACGTTGAAATAAATCCAAATCTCCTCACTTTTATCCCATGAGTCTGTCTTTTGGTTATATTTTCCAAGAAACAGTTTTATTGCCAAACCAGCTTTTATTCGTCCTTTACAAACAGCCTCAACAATAGCATCAATAAAACAGCGGACTTTTTCTCGAATGGTTTGCTCCTTATCCGTTGCTGACTTTTTAAGAGCTTCCACCAAACGATAAACCGGTTTGACTTTCTCTAACCGATCGCCAAATATCTCTGACACAGACTGAGCCGCTGACGTCCACGATTTTTCAAACTTTTTCAATATTTGAGAATTGTTTGTAACTTCGTATGAAAAGTTATCGTCTTTAATAATTGAAATAAATACCTCATAAGCAGCGTTTTCCAGCTTCTGGAGTTCATCTTTATTCCTTACTTTGGATTTTTTAAAATCCTTGTATTTTGCGATAAACGATTGCGGCAGGGACTCCGGCTGAATTAACGGACCAAAAATCTTTGAAGCCGGAAATGAAAGCTGGTTATCTGGATTATATCGCCATTTGTTTTGAGTAGTTCCAATTGACTTGATTTCCAAGGAACCATCTTCGGCAACAATAACCGTAATACCGTCCCTTTGAGAAAAGTCATTTATATCAGGATGCCCTGTTAACTGCTGTCCCGATTGGATTAAGGATTTCTTTAACGAATACAATTCATTTAGCATAGCGAATCACCCCCTTCTCGAATTTAGGATAGAGCAACACTCCCTTTTCAATTTTGACGTCTTGACAAAATAACGGATTTACTTTCCCAAACGCATCCTTATCAAAGACTCTCAAAAGCATGGAATTGATTGTCTCGTTTATCGATTCCAACGGATGACTTTCCGGACGAAGAGGGCCGAAATAATCAGGCGTAAACTCCTTTTGTCCTAAAAACGGCGTCGAATGAAGACGTCCTTGCTTCAAACGGCGGTTGAACAGATCCTGAATATGATGTTTGTTATTGTGATCCAAATACGGCGCATATTTCTCGTCCGTGGGTTCAATGATTTCCGCCTCGCCATAAATCTGATAACAGACGTCAATGAGAATCATACAGTAATACTGATACGGATTCCCGTCAATGAAAGACTTGTCCTTTCTTAACGGTCCGTTATAATTGACGCAGTACCGATGATAAACGATCGGCCGGCAAATATGCACCTTTACTGGACGAATGAAAGCTGTTTTCATCCAGGCAACAGACGACAATATTCCGCAGCAGGCAGAATATGTCGGCGCGGGATATGATACGAACGACGATCCGGAATCCGGGCGGGTAAACATTGCCGCCGGTCCAGATATTTCACAACTTACAGGATATGTTTTGTTCATGTTCTTGTTCCATTAATTTTAATCTTTTATTTGTAATATACACCATTGTAATTTTTTTGCAATAGGGGGCAAGGAGTTTTTTAAAAAATTTTAGAAAAATTATTTGGTCAATCATAAGTTCCTCAAAATGTCTTGTCATTTTTAATAAATAATGCTAATA
>JAZMZV010000260.1:0-4273 GCA_045586185.1 Thermoguttaceae bacterium
GGCAATCTACTTTGCCGTCCGCCTGGAGGTCACTCTCTCCCCTGTCACTGCCCCCTGCGAGGTATGCGGCGTGAGCGTCGGTAATCGCTGCGGCATAGTAGACAGAGCCGGTTCGGCGGGTTTGGACGAAGAACTCGCCAATCGCGCCGTCCAGAGCCGTCGTTTCGTCCCAGACGGTCGGCAGATTTTTGAGAATCTCAACGCCCGCCGCGCCGCGGTAATGCTCCGGCGTGTCACACAGAGTCGTAATCGGGCTGTCGTACAGAACGCACAGAGCCAGCTCGTGCGCCCGGGTTCCGACAACCTGCGTTGGACGCGTGCGGACGTACTTTTCCGGCTGACGGTTGAGCATGCCGCCGGGCGTATAGTCGGCGAATCCGCACAGGTACCGCGTAAAGGGCAGCGTTGCCGTATGAGCGCTGTCGGACGGCGTGGCGCCGCTCCCAGTTCGCGCTGCCGCGCGGTTACCTAAATACGCTCCCGCTGGTCGCTCTGTACCAACTTCACTACGGTCTTTCAATTGTGAACCAAGCGTAGACTTGCCCATCTCGTTGCCGCGAACCGCTTCGACTGTTACAAGGTTGGGATACGTCCGTTCAATTCCCGTCGGCTTGTAGATGCCGTGAAAATTGACCATCAGACGATGTTTCGCCGCCAGCGCGAGCGTTTCGTTAATCCAGTTGACGGTTTCCTGATCGTCTGCGTTCATGTGGTCGATTTTGCAGCCGGCAACGCCCCATTTTTCGTACTGTTCAAATGTCTTTTCGACGCCGCAAAGCTGCAAGTCCTGACTTTCGACCCAAAGGAAAATCCCGACGCCCTTTTCTTTCGCGTGAGCGATAATTTTGGGCATGTCGACGGCGCTGGTGCTTTGAAGCGTGTCGATGTCGCAGCCGATACGGTTTTTCATCTTCCAGCTGCAGTACCACGGGTCGTCGATTGTCATGTACTTCCAGCCCATTTCCGCCGCCATGTCGATTCGGTCGATGGTCGTTTGCGTGTTCATGCCTTTGTTGCCGTTAGACCACCAGTCCCAGGCGGACGCGCCCGGCTTAATCCAGCTTGTATCTTCGATGCAACACGGAGCGTTCAAATTGAGAACGACGCCGGAATTGTTGACAAGATCAACGGGCGTTTTTCCCAGCATAATCACCCGCCAGGGAGAAACAGTCGAATGGGTAACAACGACGCGGCCGTTTTTGTCTTTACGGGGCGTCAGACGGGTTTTGAGCGTCGTCGAGCCGTTCTTTGCCGAGGCGAACTGAGCGCCCGCCCAGTCGATAAGAGCCGCTTCGGTTATCGCCGCGCAGAAGTCCGGCGATTCCACCACGACCGGGCAGGCGTCAAAGGCGTCCTCTTTTATCTGAGAGAGTTTCTCCTTGACGAAGAACTGCTGATGATCCGTATTGTAACGCTTTTGGTTGGACGTCCAGACGTCATAATCGGCGGGAAAAGCGTACTGGGTCAAGTCCTGCTCGACGACGTACTGTTTGCCGTCTGGAACAGTGATTTCGTATCGAAACGCCGCTGCATCGTCGTAGGCGCGAAAGACGTACCGAAACTCCATGTCGGCGTTGGCGTAGACGAGCGTAATCTGATTGTAATGGTCGACGTACTGCGACTTCTTCCCGAACCGGTTCGTCCACGTCTCGTTTTGAGAGCTTTCCGACGTCCCGACGAACGACCACCCGGCGCCCGGGTCAACGTCTTTGAACTTCAGCCCCGTTTTGGACTCGTTGAGAACCGCCGCGCCGTTAAACGAGACAGAGTACGTCGGCGACGACTCGTTTTGCGTTACGACGATTTTCACCGCGCCGTTGGGCGACGTTACAACGCTCTGCGGCGCCGACGCGAAAGAAACGGAAATATTCAACGCCGTAATAGCGGCGAGGGTAAGGAGGAGTCTTGGGAATTTCATGGGAGTTGGAAAGTTGCGAGTTGCGAGTTGCGAATTGCGAGAAGATTGATTCCTCGCTCCGGCGCGAAGGGAATACGACTTGAATTGCGGAATGTCCGCCTGACCGGTTATGAGTTGCGTTCAGGCTTATTATTATCTGGATTATTATCCGCAGTTGTATCAAAAGTTGTTACGGTAGTATACAGACTAATATTGTCTGAATTGACGGAATCGTTTCCAGCTCCGATATCGGAAGATGGAGTATTGTCATGATTGTTGATTTGAGAATTCTTCGAAACTGCATCAGAGACAGGAGCGTTCGTCTGAACGGAGCTGTTAGAATTCTGTGCTTGCTGTTTATTTGGATTATATGGATACAAAGTCCCATGAACCATAAGCCAAAAGAAAAGCGATAAAAAAGGAACCATACGAGTATAGGCGAACCAGACGTACGCCCTTCCATCGCGAATTGGAAGAAAAATGGAAACTATCGGCACGGCGATAAACGAAAGCGTTATGATAACCGTGGATATTATAACCGCAATTAACAACGATTTAATACAATTTGGCATTGGTAAACAAAGGGGCTAAATTTACTGATGAAATTGTCTGTCGAATTTGTAAAGTTAGTTAGGCGGACTTCGTCCGCGACCCGGAAAGGGTTACGGCTGCGGCATTGGTTTTCAGCGGGGCGTTGGACAAGGCGGCGCCTAGGGGCGCCGCACTCCCCGCGCAAGCGCAAATCTTTGTGTGACGCTTGCGTAATTCCGAATTCCGCATTCCGAATTCCGAATTAAAATTACCCTTCAATCGCCTTGATAATCGCGTCCACGTCGTTGGGGACGGGAACGGGGTTGTTGGCGAACTGGGTGGTCGTAACGCCGCGGGGAGTTAAAACTTCGTCCTGGTATTTCTTCTGTCCGGAATGGTACGCGACGGTGGCGGTCGGGTCTTTGAGCAGATGTCCGGTCAGAATGCAGACGACTCTGTCCGACGGGGCGATAACGCCTTCTTCCCTCAGCAGTTTCGCCCCGGCGACGGACGCGGCGGAGGCGGGTTCGCAGCCCAAGCCGCCCTGCCCGATCTGCGCTTTGGCGTCGAGAATCTGCTGGTCGGTTACTTCCCGAACCAGTCCGTTACACCATTCCAGAGCGCGGAGGCATTTGTCAAAGTTGACGGGTCGGTTGATTTCAATAGCAGACGCAATCGTATGAGCGCGGCGGTTTTCGTCGTTCATGCGCTTGAAATAGCCTTCGATCAGCGGACGGTCCGGATTCCTGCCGTTCCATCTCGCGCCGTTTTTCTCGTACATTTCGTAGAGCGTGTTGGCGCCGTGAGCGTTAATCACCGCCAGGCGAGGAACGCGGTCAATAAGACCAAGCTCTTTGAGTTCATGGAACGCTTTGCCGAAGCTGCTGGAGTTGCCGAGGTTCCCGCCGGGAACGACAATCCAGTCTGGAACCTGCCAGCGGAGCGATTCCAGAACGCGGAACATAATCGTCTTTTGCCCTTCCAGCCGGAACGGGTTGACGCTGTTGACGAGGTAAATTCCCAGTTTCGGACAGACTTCTCGCACGCGCGCCATGGCGTCGTCGAAATCGCCGTCAATCTGGAGCGTCAGCGCGCCGTAGTCAAGCGCCTGAGAGAGTTTGCCGTAGGCGATCTTTCCGCTGCCGACAAAGACGACAGACTTCAGCCCGGTTAACGACGCGTACAGAGCCAGCGACGCGCTGGTGTTGCCGGTAGAGGCGCACGCCGCTCGTTTGGCGCCGACCAGATTCGCGTGAGTCAACGCCGCCGTCATGCCATTGTCTTTGAAGCTCCCGGACGGGTTGAGACCTTCGTACTGCAAGTACAGATTCCCGGCGTTCATGCCGACGTACGGCACGACTTTATCCGCCTGCTGAAGAACCGTTTGCCCTTCCCCAATCGTCTTGCATTTGTCTTTCGGGACGAATGGGAGCAGTTCATGGAACCGCCAGACGCCGCTGAACGACGTCGGAACGGAACGCTCGCTCCATTTCTTCTCGAATTCCTTGAGGCTTTTCGGAACGGGCAGTTTATCCCATTCGTACTCAACGTCCAGCAACCCGCCGCAGGACGGGCAGGAGGTCAACACTTCGGAAATATCGTGGGTTTCTCCGCAGAGAATGCATTTCTGATACGCAGTCATGATTTAAGGCAGGGGTTATGGTAAAGGCAGTAATTAACGCCGCGTTTTGCAGACGCCGTTTGAAGCAATCCAACAAAACGCAATTATTAGAAATTTCCTTAACGGTTTAACTCTATTATATATAGAAAAGACAAATTGACAAGCCCCAGCAAAGAGGAGGGAGAAGAGAAAATAAAAGGCGAGCCACGGGTGTAAACCCGTGG
>JAZMZV010000261.1:0-31958 GCA_045586185.1 Thermoguttaceae bacterium
ATTTGGAACTGGTTCAATGGCTGGTTGAACAGGGCGCTGACATCAACGCCGAGGACAGTGACGGAAACACAGTCTTGTATTACTCCAACGGTATGCCGCTGGTTAAATGGTTAATTGAAAAAGGACTTGACGTCAACGCAAAAACCAGTTACGGGGCAACTGTTCTGCATGGCGCTGCTGAAAGCGGTGATTTGGAATTGGTTCAATATCTGGTTAAACTGGGATTAGACGTCAACGCAAAAGACAATTGCGGTTGGTCGGTCTTGCATTTCGCCGTCCGCAGCGGTTCTTTGGAACTGGTTCAATGGTTGATTGAACATGGAGCAGACGTCAACGTCAAAGATAACGAAGGGCGAACGCTCTTGATTATTGCTGACAATTTGGAACTGGTTAAGCTCCTGGCAGAAAAAGGACTTGACGTCAACGCAAAAAGCAAGTATGGATTTGTTTTGCAAGGCGCCGTTGTACGGGGACGTTTAGAGCTTGTTCAATATCTGGTTTCACATGGCGCAGACGTCAACGCGAAAGACAGGTACGGACGTTCTGTTCTTCATTGCGCCGCCGAAAGCGGAAATTTGGAACTGATTCAATATCTGGTTTCACATGGCGCGGATATTAACGCCAAATACAACAGAAGCAAGACCCCATTCAAAATCGACGACGAAAACACAATCGAAACTTCCGTTCTGGATTGCGCCAAAGAAAGCGGCAATAAAGAACTGATTCAGTGGCTCGAAAAGCAGGGAGCGAAATAATTCGGAATTAGGAATGCGGAATTGGCACATTGCGGGAAGCGCTTTGCGGCGGAAGCATCCCAAAATCTTGAGAACGCGGAAATCTCACCGCCCCGCTGGTTCGCGGCTGTGTCAGCCGCCGAAGAATTCCCTCTCGCAAAGTACACAAAGAAATATTTTTCTCTCCCACTCTTGAATTAAATCATCTTATACGTTATAATTCAATTGTTTAATTATCAATTCCAACCCCCAGATATAAAGCCATGGATTTTAATAAAAAAGACGTCGAACGTTTTGAAAAGATGTTCCAGGAAGGAATATTTGACTTTTCCTATACTTCTAAATCAAAATATGTTTACGGCGCCAACGTTCTTCATTACACTGTCCAACAGGGTGATCTGGAACGCGTTAAAACGCTTCTGAAACACGACTCAGACATCGACGAAGCAGACGGGAATGGGACTCCTGTCCTCCTTTACGCAGCCCAAAGCGGGAATCTGGAACTCGTTAAACTCTTGACAGATTTGGGACTGGACGTTTATGTAGAAAATAAATGGAGAAAAACGGTTTTGCATTGCGCCGCCGAAAGTGGGAATCTCAAGTTGGTTCAATGGCTGGTTGATCAGGGACTTAACGTTAACGCAATAGATGCGTATAACTGGACAGTCTTGCATTACGCCGCCAAAAGCGGGAATTTAGAACTGGTTCAATGGCTGGTCGAAAAGGGATTAAGCGTCAATACAAAAAACAGATGGAGTCAGTCGGTTTTGTATTTCGCTGTTAAAAGCGACAATCTGAAACTGGTTGACTGGCTGGTTAAACAGGGCGCGGACTTCAACTCAAAAGACTTATGGCATAACACGGTTATTTATTATGCAGCCCAAGACGGCAATCTGGAACTGGTTCAGTATCTTTTTGACCTCGGAATGGGGATTAAAGCTAAAAACAAAATTGAAAAGACCGTCTTGAGTTATGCTGCTCAAAGCGGGAATCTCAAGCTGGTTCAATGGCTAATTCAACAGGGATTAGACATTAACGCAAAAGACGATTCTGGGCTTACGATTCTTCATGAAGCCGCCAGCAGCGGCTCTTTGGAATTGGTTCAATGGCTCGTTGAACAGGGGTTGGACATTCACACAAAAGCTGACAACGGAGATATTATTCTGCTCAGATCCGCTGACAGCGATTCTTTAGAACTGGTTCGATGGCTGGTCGAACAGGGCGCAGATATTAACGTCAAAGATGGGAAAGGAGCTTCTGCCTTGCACCGAGCTGCTGACAGCGGCAATTTGGAACTGGCGCAATATTTGGTCGAACATGGCGCAGACGTCAACGCCAAAGACAGGACCGGGGCTTCTGTCTTGCATTTCGCGGCTGGCGCTGATTCTTTGGAACTGGTTCAATATCTGGTCGAACACGGCGCAGACGTCATCGCTAAAGACGAGAATGGGTGTACTGTCTTGCATAGAGCTGACGATGTGGATCTGGTTCAATGGCTGCTTGAGCATGGAACAGACGTCAACGCCAAAGGCTTTCATGGGTGGACGGTCTTGCATTCAGCCGTCTTGGATGGCGATTTGGAACGGGTTGAACTGTTATTGGAACATGGCGCTGACGTCAACGCGAAAGACTCTGACGGAGCTGCTGCATTGCACTTAGCCGCCCAATGCGGCGATTTGATAATGGTTCAATTTCTGGTTGAGCATGGCGCCAACGTCAGAGCAACAGATTGGAAGGGCGCTAATGTCTTATGTTACGCTAAAGAAGGCGGAAATAACAGACTTTATCGTTGGCTCAAAAAACAGACCGCAAGGTAATACGATTTTGAAACAAAGCGGCGGAGATTGGACGCCAAAACATTTGGAAAAATGCGGAATAACTTGAAGGACTCGATTCAACATCCAGCTATCCTGTCTTTTTAGCGAGCGACAGCTCGCGTTTTATTATCTTCTTTGGCGGCTGTATCAGCCGTCAAAGCGTCTCTGTCCCGCCGTTTCCCCTCAAATCGCTCGGCGTCAGGCGTCTTACTTATAGAGATTTGAAATTGAGTTCTCTATTTTCCGCTGTTTTCATTATGAACTATCGAAAATCCCTGTTGAGCGTTATAGTTGTTTTCCTGGCTGGCGCAGCTTTCGTCTGTTATGCAGCGGAGAAGTCTGATAATCAGTCGCTGGCGAAGAGGCTTATCAGCAGCGATTGCAGAGAACGTTTTGAGCAGATGTTTCAAAGCGGAAAATTTGATTTCTCGTATACATGTGAATCCGGAAACTATGCTGGCTCCAACGTTCTGCATTATGCTGCACTGTTAGGCGATCTGGAACGAGTAAAAACGCTTGTTAAACTGGGAGCGGACATTAACGCTAAAGACGTCCGCGGACGCGTTTGTCTGCATTACGCCGCTCATGGCGGCAATGCAAAACTGGTTCAATGGCTCGTTGAACAGGGTGCAGACATTAACGCGAAAGATAACTCGCATTGGTCTGTTTTATACCTCGCAGCAGATAAAGACAGACATGAAGTCGTTCGATGGCTGGTTAAACATGGCGCGGAATTTAACGAAGATCCGGTCTTGTTTTACGCCGCCCAAAAAGGCGACCTGGAACTGGTTGAGTACCTGTCGGCTCACGGCGCTGACCTTCATGCTCAAAAATGGTTTTATGGATATACAGCGCTGCACTGCGCCGTCGAAAGCAATTCTTTTGAACTGGTTCGATGGCTGGTCGAGCACGGCGCGAACGTCAACGCCAAGCAAAAGGGCGATTTTTCCGTATTGCATTGTGCCGCTATAAAAAAGAGTTCTTTGAAAATTGTTCGGTATCTGGTCGAGCATGGCGCGGACGTCAACGCAAAAACCAGCCGCTTTGGAGCTACGGCTCTTCATTATGCTGCCGAAAGAGGTTCTTTGGACGTAGTTCAATATCTCGTTGAACAGGGATTGGACGTCAACTCGAAAGACAATGACGGCAGTTCCGTTCTGCATTACGCCGCTGGCAGCGGGAATAAAGAACTGATTCAATGGCTTGTCGAACAGGGGTCAGACCTCCACGCCAAAGACAATCACGGCTGGTCTGTCTTGCATCCCGCCGCCAGATGGAATCGTACGGAAGCGGTTCAATGGCTGGCATCGCAGGGATTGGACGTCAACGAAGGAAACGGGATTTTCCTGCAGTACGCCGCTGAGAACGGCAATTTAAAACTGGTTCAATGGCTCGTTGAACAGGGCTTGGATATTCATACAAAAGCCGACAACGGAGATGTTATTCTGCTTAAAGCCGCTTACAGCGATTCTTTGGAACTGGTTCAATGGCTTGTCGAACATGGCGCCGACGTTAACGCCAAAGACGGGGACGGAGTTTCTGTCTTGCACAGAGCTGCTGACAGAGGCAATTTGGAACTAGCGAAATATCTGGTCGAGCATGGCGCGGATATTAACGCCAAATACAACAGAAGCAAGGATCCATTCGAAATCGACGACGAAAACACAATCGAAACTTCCGTTCTGGATTGCGCTAAAGAAAGCGGGAATGACGAACTGATTCAGTGGCTCAAAGAGCAGGGAGCGAAATAATTCGGAATTAGGAATGCGGAATGCGGAATTGGCGCAAAATGGAACTCTCGCTTTCTTAAGCGAGCGATAGCTCGCGTTTTATTTTCTTCTTCGGCGGCTGACACAGCCGCGATCCAGCAGGTCGGAATTGCTCTCCGCGTTCCCAAGATTTTTGGATGCTTCCGCCGCAAAGCGACAGGCGAAAACGTTTCTGGTAAATGGTAAAGCGGGAGTTCCTCCCGCTTGAAGCGTAATTACGTTCGCTGCGCTCACTCCATTACCGCCTTCCATTAACCAATCGGCGGAAATCCGTCTAATCCGTAAAATCCGTGTACTGACTGAACTACGAAAACGCAAGCGACCAACGGGAGCGATTTTTGGCAGGCGCGCGGCAGCGCGGATTGGGAGCGGCGCCTCGCCGCCGGCGAGAATCCGTCTAATCCGTAAAATCCGTGTGCAAGTTGACCCACCAATAACCATCGTCTAGCCGTCCACCTTGACGTCTCTAGCCATAAATGATATACTATATCTATTCATGAATATTTATCCGCTGGGCGGTTCTCTGACGTATCCGATTGTAATCGCGTCCGCATTGTTCGGACTGCTGATCTGGGGGACGCTTTGCGATAAAAAGCTGTCGGGGGCGAAAAAGTGGATTCTCTTTTCCCTCCGGGCGGCTACGATTCTGCTGTTGTTCTGGATTCTGCTTCGTCCGTCGGCTGTTACAACGACAATCGCTCGAGACGCGTCGTCCGTTATCGTGCTTCTGGACGAAACCCGATCGATGAGCGTTCCTGATGCCAACGACGCGAAACAGTCCAGATTCGACGCGGCGAAAGCCGTCTTGACGTCCAATCAGGACGCGATCAACAGTCTCAACAAAGAGCTTGATTTGAAGTTCTACTCTTTTGATTCCGGAATCCGACCTGTTACATCGCCGGACGGGAAAACGCTGGCGTTTTCCGACCAACCGCTGGGCGAGCAGACCGCATTGGGCAAAGTCCTCGACTACCTGATTCGTCAGGAGGCGGGCAAGCGCATTTTGGGCGTCTTTCTGCTAACCGACGGCGCGCAGCGTCTGCCGGCGCAAAATGCCTCACAGGAACTGGCAGCTCTCCCGCAGACGGCGGCGCAGACGTACAAGCGGCTGGGAATCCCGATTTTTCCGCTATGTTTCGGTCAGCCGGAGGGGAATACGAAAATCAAAGACGTCTCGATTGTAAACCTGAACGTCCCGCCGCGAGTGTTTCTGAAAAGCGCCGCTCAAATCGAAGCGCAGATTCGCGTCGACGGGCTGACAAACGTCGATATTCCCGTTCGGCTTCTGTTTGAAACGTCGCCGGGCAAGATGGAAGAAATCGCTCAAACGGTTGTCCGCGCCGAGACGTCCGGGCAGGTCTTGCCGGTTTCGTTCGTCTACGAGCCGAAATCAAACGGCGAGTTCAAAGTCGCTGTTGACGTTCCCGCCGTTACAGACGAGCAGAGCAAAGCCAACAACTCCATGGACGGCTTTATTCAGGTCGTCGACGGGGGCTTGAAAATTCTGTATATTGAAGGCGCGATTCGACCGGAACAGAAGTTCATCTGCCGTGCGTTTGAGGATTCCCCCTACGCTCAAACGGACGTGATTCGCATCAACCGGCTGGGAACCAACGCGGATACGCTCCTGGAAACGCTCGAACAGGGCGAGTACGACGTTATTATCCTCGGCGACGTCCACGCCTCGGTTCTTCCGGAAGACGTTCAAAACAAAATCGTAGAGCTGGTTCGAGCGGGAACGGGTCTGTTTTTAATGGGCGGGTTCAACGCCTACGGACCGGGCGGATACGCCTTGGCGCCGCTCAACGCCGTTATTCCCGTCGTCATGGACAAGTTCGAACGTCAAAACCCGACCGACGCGCCCGCCTCGGATTTGCATATCGATAAACCGATTCGCCTGACGCTGACAGGACAGGGGAAAATCAGTCCGATTTTAGCGCTGCGCGATTCCAACCCGCTGGGCGTCTGGAAACAGCTTCCCGCTCTGGACGGCGCGAATAAATGGCTCGACGTCAAGCCGGGCGCCGACGTTTTAGCGACAAGCGACGGCAAAGACCCCGCCCCGATTCTCGTTTCGACGCAAGTCGGGAAAGGGCGCGTTCTGGCGTTCGCCGCCGATTCCACCTGGCGATGGCCCCTGGCGGGATTCGGCGCGGAGCATCAGCGATTTTGGGTGCAGTCCGTCTTTTGGCTGGCGCAAAAAGACAAGGTCAAAGACGCCCGCGTTGAAATCAAAGTCGATAAACAGCGCGTTCCCTGCGGCGGAGAATTCGTCTTTACAGCAAACGCGTTCGACTCCGACGGGACGCCGCTGGAACCGTCGTGCTTTAAGATTCTGGTGAAAAAGCCGGACGGCAAAAAAGTCTCCGTTCCCGTCGTGAAAAATGGCGACCAGATCGAGGGGATTTTCAAAGACCTCGACCTGCCGGGCGACTACCAGTACGCTGCCGTCGCCGTTCAAAACGACGAAAATCTCGGCATGGTTCAAGGACGCATTCAGGCGTTCAAGCAGGACGTTGAGCTGGACGATCCCGCCGCCGACCCGGAAACGCTCAAACAGATTGCCGCTCTGACTGCTGGGGAACTGCTTGCTCCCGACCAGCTCCCGGACGAACTTAACAAGATGGCGCAGATGGCGAAGACGCTGGAAATCCGGACGGAATCGCCGCATTCCCTCTGGGATTCGTTCTGGATTCTACTGCTGTTTCTTCAGTTCATGAGCATCGAATGGGGCTTGAGAAAGCTCTGGACTAACGTCTAAGTTAGTTAGGAATTAGGAGTGAGGAGTGAGGAGTTTCGCAAAGCGCTTCCCGTTGGCTGGCGCCGGGTCAGCCCGTTCACGGATTTGACGGATTAAACGGATATTCACCGATTGGTTATATTAAGCCTCATTTTTTCTGATATTGTTCTTAGCATTTAACAAGCCTTTAATATTTACAAAATGACGTCAGAACATAGAAAAAACAATCGGTGCGAATCCGTCCAATCCGTGGAATCCGTGTGGGACTTAATAGACCCTCAATAAAATCTGGTTCGCAGGCGAAAACAAAAAACCTCGCGTTTGTTTCAGCGCGAGGTTATGGAGTTTGTACGATACGTAAATGCACAAAAGGCGGGGTTACGTTAGCAAGAGGCTTTAGCGTCTTTCTTTTCTGCACAGCAGTTGCAGCCAGACTTTTGAACTTCAAAAGTGCGACGTTCCTTGAATTCCTCTTTTTTACCTTTATTCCAACTGTGAACCGGGCGGAAATAACCAACAACCCGAGACCAGACTTCACATCTTTCACCACAAACCGACATTGCAATCTCCTTAAAAAATGGGAAAAATTTTATAGTTCAAACGCCGCTCTACCCTGGCTGGCTTTGAACCTGAATTTGACCTCCAGAACGTCTGCCGCAGCTTTCGTTCTTTTGGAATCCGTTCCAATAACGATTATAGTATACCACAATATTTCGACATTGTCAACATAAAACTGCACAATATCTAGTATTTTTCTCGAAAAAAGTTCCGGTTTTTCCAATTAGATAAAATAGATAAAGTAGAAGAGATAATTTAAGAGTATCGCGAAGCGCCAATTCCGAATTCCGCATTCCGAATTCCGAATTAGCGGTACGTTGCCTGCGCGGCAAGGCGTTCCAGTTCCGGCAAGTCGGATTCGGAAACGACAAGGCGTTCGATTGCGGTCGCTTTTCCGGTGATGTGGTCAAATTCGACAATCGCGCCGTGAATTTGAGGGTTTCCTAAGGCGATTTCGTATTTGGTGGGCTTGAACGTGTAGACGGCTTCGCGGACGCAGTCGATTTTTCGCCCGATGACGCTTTCCATGGGGCCGGTCATGCCGACGTCGGTCTGAAACGCCGTCCCGCCGGGGAAAATCTGCTCGTCAGCGGTGGCGACGTGGGTATGCGTCCCCAAAACGGCGGTAACACGTCCGTCAAGATATCGGCCCATGAGCTGTTTGTCGCTCGACGCCTCCGCGTGGAAATCAACGAGAATAATTTTGACGTCCGGCGGCAAGAGCTTGAGAACGCGGTCAGCCGCATGGAACGGACAGTCCACCGGACTCATAAACACGCGACCCTGCAGGCTGATAACCGCAGCGCGGCGACCCAGCGGGAGGTCAACCAGAGCGTACGTCTTGCCCGGGGCTTCCGGCGGATAGTTGGCGGGCTTGACGATATTGTCGTTCTGTTCCAGAATCGGGATGATTTCTTTCCGTTTATATATATGATCCCCCATCGTCAAGACGTCGGCGCCAGCCTGAACGATTTCTTTATACGTTTCAGGCGTCAAACCGGTGCCAGCCGCAGCGTTTTCTGAATTGACAGAGATCAAATCCAGCTGGTATTTAATACGCAGTCCTTTCAGACTGCGCTGAAGCATGGTTCGTCCTGGTTTGCCGACAACGTCGCCGATATGGAGTAATTTCATAACAGAATCTTTCTAACTCGAAATTATTTGTCCGCTCTTCTCTTTCTCTTGAGTTCTCGTTCGAGTTCTTTTCTTTGCTTGGCGCGTTCCGCCGGGGTGAGCCGTTTTCCGGTGCTGCCCTTTTGTTTGGCAAGACGCGCTTGCGGATTGGTCGTCATTTGACGCGTCAGTTCCTGCATCGCCTGCATCTTTCCGCCCATGCCCAAGCCAGACATCTTTTTCATAATAGACGCCATTGCGCCGAACTGCTTGCAGATTTCGCTGACTTCGTTAACGCCCACGCCTGCGCCGGCGGCGATGCGCTTTTTGCGGCTGTTGTCGATCAAATCTGGATTGGAGCGTTCTTTTTTGGTCATGGAATCGATAATTCCGCCGAGCTTTTTCATCTCGCTTTCAGCAACGTCCATGTCCATCATCTGCTTGATAGCGCCCATGCCGGGAATCATGCCAAGAATCTTGCCCAGCGGGCCGAGTCGACGGGTTTGGTTCATCATTCGGCGGAAGTCGTCGAAGGTGAACTCGCCCTTCTTCATGCGCTCTTCCTGCTGACGCAGTTCGTCCTGATCGAATTCACGCTGAGCCGTTTCGACCAACGTGAGGATGTCGCCCATGCCGAGAATTCGCCCAGCCATGCGGTCAGGATGGAATTCTTCCAAGGCGTCCATCTGCTCGCCGACGCCCATGAACTTGATCGGCGCGCCGGAGATGTGTTTCATGGACAGAGCCGCGCCGCCGCGGGCGTCGCCGTCCAACTTGGTAAGAATAACCCCGTTGAGAGCCAGCGCGTCGTTAAACGCCTTGGCGCTGACGACCGCGTCCTGACCGGTCATAGCGTCCACGACGAGGTAAACCTGATCCGGATTGCACTGCGATTCGATCTTTTTCAACTCGTCCATGAGCGCTTCGTCAATATGAAGACGCCCGGCGGTGTCGAGGATAAGAACGTCGCAGTCCGACTTTTCCGCTTCCTTGACGGCGTCGTTGCAGACTTTAACCGGGTTCTGCTCGCCCTCTTCCGCGTAGACGGGAATGCCGATCTGTTCGCCCAGTACCTGAAGCTGTCGAACGGCGGCGGGACGCTGAAGGTCGGCGGCAACCAGCATCGGCTTGCGACCGCGAATTTTCAGCTTCTTCGCCAGCTTGCCTGTGGTCGTTGTTTTACCAGACCCCTGCAAACCGCACATCATAATAATCGACACGCCCGAACGCTTCAGATGGAGGTCGTTGTCAACCGGCCCCATAAACTGGATAAGTTCTTCGTGAACGATTTTCACCAGCTGGTCTGACGGACGCAGGCTTTTGAGAACCTTTTCGCCCAACGCCTTTTCCTGAACGCGAGCCATAAACGCCTTGACGGCTTCGTAACCGGCGTCCGCTTCCAGAAGCGCGTTCTGGATCATCGTCAGACCCTCTTTCATATTGGATTCGGTCAAAACCGCTTTGCCGGAAAGATGTCGAAACGCTTCGCCGAGTTTATTTTGCAGGGATTCAAACATGGTTGTATCTGGTATGGTTATACAATTGTAAATAAAATAGCCCGATAGAATGCTACAATATTATAATATAGGAATCTGCAATTTTGAAAAGGGGGAGGGAGGAAAGAGGCAGTAGGCAGTAGGGAATAGGGATATTTTCTCGCAACTCGCAACTCGCAACTCGCAACTTCTGAAACGCTCCCGATGGGTATTTTTCGTAATTTTCCTATTTTTTGGGAGAATTTTTAAAAATTTTCTGTTTTGTTCGTTGACGTTGTCAAATTATAGGTTATAATGTAATCTAGGTAGAATTCTATAAATGGAATTATATAGCATCATTTTAAATAAAAATATTTTTACGGGAGACTTTACCATGCCTAAACAATTAACGTTGCTTGGCGGACTTTTGGCGGCTGTATTGTTCAGCGTTGTGGCTGTTCAGGCAGAAGACATGGATTATTACTGGACTGGCGCTGCCAGCAACACCTATTGGGCAACAGGAAACTGGAACGTGGACTCTCCAATCGGTCCTGTTGCAACATCTGGATTGGACGACACATCCAATTCCATCACAGCTTATATCATCGACAGCAAAGGCGGAACAATCAATTTGGACTTCTCCCGTCTTGGCAACGCGGTTAAGACCGTAAACGTCGGCGGAACTGAAACACCCGCTTCGATCTCCCGAACCGGCGGATCTCTCGCGATTGAGGCGAACAAAACCCTTAACGTAATGTCGAATGGAACGTTCGGCATTACTCAGGCTTTAACGATTGACGCCAACGGCGCGCTGACCGTCAACGGCGGTACGGTTTCTGACACCGGCTCCGGACTGTTTATCAACGGCGATTTGAATGTTGCCAGCGGAACGTTCACGTTCAACAACGGCAGCAATCAGATTCAAACCAACGGCGCGATTAACGTTACCGGCGGAATGTTCAACGTTTCATCCGCCAATTCGATTCGAATCGGAAACGCAGCTAACGCGTCGCTTAACGTTACAAACGGTGAAGTTATCATAGACGCTCCCGCTTATATCGGCGTTTCTGCCAATACCGGAACAATCAATCAGTCCGGCGGAAGCGTAACGTTCAACTGGCCTTTGGACTTTGGCTGGGGCAACGGAGCCGTTGGAGAATACAATCTTACCGGCGGAACGCTCACAACCACGTCCGACGCTGGTTTGTGGACGGGCAACCCCTCTGGAATCAGCACGTTTACCGTCGATGGCGGAACCGCGAATTTCAACAAGTCTGGCGAATCCTTTACCGTCGGCTTGGGCGGAACCAACGAACTGGCGAACGTCTTTACGCTCAGTTCCGGAACGGTCAACGCAGCAGACGTCTTTGCCGTTAAATACGGCGGCGTTCTCAACGTTGCCGGCGGCAAGTTCAACGCTCAAACCGTTACGGTTGACGGCAGAAGCTCGTTCAACATGACAGACGGAATTGCTACTGTTAAGTCTTTCGATATGAACGGCGGAACGTTCATTCAGGAAGGCGGCATCCTCAACGGAACCAATTCGCTTGTCGGTTCTTATACTCTCGGGGCAGACGCAACGTTTGTTCCAGAAGGAACGTTTGCCGTAAGCGGTACAGCAACTCTCAATGGAACAGTTGACCTGACCAATTACACCAATTACGTTGGAACCTACGGCGAAACCCTCAATCTGGTTACAGCGACGTCCGTTGCTGGTACGCCGAGCATTGTCAACGCTCCTGCTGACTGGACTGTTACCCCAACCGCGACGGGCTTGACTGCCACGTATGAAGGCGGCGAAGGAAAAGCTTACTGGACTGGCGCAACCAACAACACGTATTACACCGGTTCCAACTGGACAATCAACGGCGTTCAGGTTACCGACACCTATATCGGCGGAAACCCCGCTCAGTACAATAAAGACTGCTACATTCTCACTACCAACGGTTCTGTCAATGTTGACTGGAGCGACTTGGGCGTTGCTTCGTTAACCGTCGGCAACGGCATTGGCGGCGATACTGGAACAGCGGAGATTTCCCGCGGCGGCGCGACATACGTTAAAACCAACTTGACGATTAACAAAGGCGGAACGGCGACCATCGGCGGCGCGCTCTCCATTACAAGTTTAAATAACGTGCCTGGAACGCTGACTGTCAACGGCGGAACTTTCAACGCCAACAATACAACGGAAGTTACCGGCAATCTTGTTGTTGACGATGGAAACTTCAACGCCAAAGGCGGAACAACCGTCAATGACGGCGGAAAGATTACCGTCAACGGCGGCGCGTTCACCTACGCGTCTTCATCCAATTTTGTTGACAACGGAAACATTACCGTTACCGGCGGCGACTTCATCGTCAATCCCGGCAGCGGCTCTTTCCGAGTCGGCGGCGCTAACAACGATGCTGTTATGAACATCACCGGCGGAGATGCGACATTTGGCTCTCCTGTCTATGTTGCAACGTCTTCCAACGGAACGATTGCCCAGTCTGGCGGAACCGCGACCTTTGACGATGTTTTGGAATTAGGCTGGGGCAACTATAGCGGAACCTACAATCTGACTGGCGGAACAGTTGAGACTAATGACGCCGCTGGGTTATGGAACGCTAACGATAAAGGACCCAGCGAATTCATCGTCAACGGCGGTACTGCTAACTTCAATCAGTCTGGCGAATCCTTTACCATCGGCTTGGGCGGAACTAACGAACTGGCTAACGTCTTCAACCTCCTTTCTGGAGAAGTCAACGCGGCTGACACGTTCGCCATTAAATACGGTGGAAAGCTCAACGTAGCTCAAACCCGCGCCGGCGACGGCGTCCTCAACGCCAAACAGATTGAAATCAACACCAACGGAACGCTTGACCTGTCTGATGGTACGATTAACCTCGGAGAAGGCGGAATCACATCCACTGACGACGCGTATTCCATCAGCCTTTCCGGCGGAACGTTCGGAACCAACGGCGCAAGCTGGTCTTCCGCTCTGGACGCGACCATCGCAGACGGCGCGGCTGTTACATTCGCTCCGGAAGAAGGACAAACGATTGAATGGGCTGGCAATTTGAACGGAGACAACGGAACTGTCAACGTTGCCGGCGACGGCGCGTTCAAACTGGTTGGAAACGTTGCAGGCGACGTTTACGTTGAACAAGGCGCTGAACTCATCGGAGAAGGCGACATCTCTGGCAACCTGACTCTGAATATTAATCTGGACGAACTGACTCAACCGTATGTTATCAATAGCAATATTGGCGGCGAAGTCGGAATTGAGTTCTTTGCAGAGAACTCTCTGGATTATCTCGATAAGCAGGTCCCATTCCTTACCGGCTCCTCTCCAGCATTTCTTTCAGCGGAATACACATTCCCTGACATTGAAGAAGGATACATGTGGGCTACAGCATTTGATCCAACTAACAACATGTTAATGGTTGGCGTTACCGAAGCCCCGGCTGCGGGCGTTCCGGAACCGTCGACCTGGGCGCTGCTGATCCTCGGCGCCGCCGGCCTGCTCTACTGGCGAAAGAAATAATAGGCGAGCCGGGGTGCGTAAGCCCCCGGGTGTGAGCAAAGCGAACAGAATGCGAGAGTTAAGCGTTAGCGAAACTCTCGCTTTTTATGCGGAAAATAAAACGCGTTTTCTGTTCCCACGTCTTTAGACGTGGGGGATAAAAACAATTCAAAATTCGTAGCCCCCAGATTTATCTGATCCTGTCCCCACGTCTTTAGACGTAGGGGATAAAAACAATTCAAAATACGTAGCCCCCAGATTTATCTGGGGGACTAAATAAAGACGTCTCTCCCAAAACGCTTTCCTTCCCCTTCCTTCCCCGCTCCATTCGGAGCGGGGAAGGAAGGGGAGTTGGCGCGTTAAATACTATTTATGTCGTATTTGATCCCCACGCCTAAAGGCGTGGGCTACGATATTTTGATTCTTTATTGTTCCCACAGCTAAAGCTGCAGGAACAAATTCTTCTTACCACCTCCAAGCAATTTTCACAGCTTTTCCCCGCATAATCAACTCTTTTTTTCATAAAATTTTCAAAATTTTTTCTAAAGTTCTTCAAAAATCCCAAATTACAGGTTATAATGTATTATGAGAAAAATTATTAATTGGTAATATATACCTTAACCATAAACATACATTTGGAGATTAACCCCAATGGCTAAACGAACGTTTGCAATCGTCGCTGTTTTCGCAGCCTTGCTTTCCGTTACACTTTCCGTTCAGGCGGAGGACACTCCTGACGATCCTCCTACTTACGACAATTCGCACTTGTACTGGACAGATGGCGCTAATCAATCGACGCCACTGTTCTATACCGGAGCTAACTGGCAAGACCAAAATGGAATTGTCTGTCCTACCACGTTCATTGACGGTCATAATACCAGTACCGCTGCAGGTAACGAGCTTTGGACCCAGAATTGCTACATCTCCGATTCTAACAATAAAGCAATCAAAATGGACTGGGGCAACATGGGGGTGCTTTCTTTAACGCTTGGCGACGGAACTGGGGATCATACCGCAACCATGGAACGCCGAGACGGGAGCAATAACTTCACGTACTTAGACGTTAAAACAAATTTAACGATTCAAACCGGCGGTTCGCTTACAACTGGCAGTTTGAATATTACCAACCTTAACAGCACGACAAATGGCGCTGTTACAGTCAGCGGAGGATTATTAAAATCCAACACCTCGATTGCAATTAATAACGGATCGTTAAGTTTGACAGGCGGAACTCTTCAAGCTAATTCGCTTACCATTGGAAGCAATGGGACGTTTACCCATTCCGGCGGTACGCTTACAACAAATGGCAGCGGATTGTCAATCACCGGAAATTATACTTTGGGATCGAGCGCTACGCTTAAGCCGGACGGACCAATTTCCGTTTCTGGAACTGCTGCGCTCAGTGGAACAATTGACGTATCCGGCTATACAGCAAGCGCCCCTTCAGTTGGCTCTACATATACGCTGGTTTCCGCTAACACACTTACGGATTCGGCAACTCTTTCCCTTCCAAGCGGTTGGATTAAAACGCGTTCGAACACAGCGCTAAAAATAGCCTACGAAAATGGCGAAGGTAATTTTTATTGGAAAGGCTCCTCTAGCAGCGTTTTATTCTTTTCAGGCAATAACTGGGTTTATAATGATGAAAATAGTGAAGAAAGGCTGATAGCAACTGATATTGGCAATAGATCTCATAATCCAGCTAACTATACGCGACATTGCTTTGTTTATGAAACAGCGCAAAATAAGGATATGAGTATTGACTGGAGTGATTTGGGCGTTGCCTCTTTAACTATAGGCGATGGAGATGGCTCCAGCCGCACTGCAACAGCTGTTCGTTCTGGAAAGTTATATCTTTGGACAACAGTGACGGTTCAAGACGGTGGAACGCTGAAAACCACAGGACTCGACATTACAAGAAATGGTACGCTTAATCTGACAGGCGGAACAATTAAAATTGGGGCAGATGGTATAACGCATAGCGGCGATCCAAATCACCAGGATTCAAATAAAAATTACACGATCAATCTTTCCGGCGGTACGTTCGGAACCAACTCCGCAAGCTGGACTTCGGCTTTGACTGCGAATATTGCCAGCGGCACAGCTGTTACATTTGCTCCTGCTTCAGGAAAAACGATTACATGGAGCGGCGCTCTTACCGGCTCTGGCGGCGTTACTGTTGACGGCGCTGGTACGCTGACGCTATCCGGAAACAATACGTATTCCGGCGGCACAACAATTACAGCTGGTACGCTCAAATTGGCAGATGACGGTACGTTGGGATCTGGAAATGTAACGAATAACGCGAACTTGGAGATTGCTACCGATGCCGGCAGGGATTTTTCCACGGTTATTTCTGGCACTGGTTCTCTTACTAAAACGGGAACTGGCGTCTTGCGTTATTCTGGCGCTGGCACGTATTCCGGCGGAACGAACATTTCTGGCGGAGCCATTAGATTGGATCCTAACGGTTCGCTTGGATCTGGTACGATCAACATTGCCGCAGGCGCGGATCTACGGTTTGCCGGAAATTTAAATGGGATAACAATCTCCAATACTATTACCGGCGCTGGCGGGCTCACCAAGCAGGGAACAGGCAATACCGTTACTCTCAGTGGCGACCTGTCTGGTTTCACAGGAACTCTGACTACTAACGGAGAAAATGGTCAAACAGGCAGTACAATTAAATTGACAGGCGCAAACACGAATCTGGTTAATGCCAGCGCTGTTGTTGACAACGGCACGCTTGACGTTTCTGGTTATACCGGAACAACAACCATGCAGCTGAACAAACTTTCTGGCGCTGGAAATGTTAAGACTGGCTCTAACGCGATTATTCTTAACAATGCCGCAAACGCTGACACGACATTCAGCGGCGTTATTAATGGATCTGGCTCTGTAACCAAAACCGGCGCTGGTACGCTGGAACTGACTGGAGCTAACGATTATTCCGGTGTTACAACGATTTCGACTGGTACACTCAAATTGTCAGGCTCCGGCGCACTGGGAACAGGTAGTATTGTTGATAACGCGACTTTGGAATTTGCTCATACTGGTACACAATCGTTTAGCAATGTCATTTCTGGAACAGGCGCTGTTACCAAAACCGGATCTGGTACAGTAACGCTTTCCGGCGCTAATACGTATTCTGGCGGAACGACGATTTCTGCTGGCGCTCTGGTATTGTCAGAAAACGGTACGCTGGGTGCGGGAGATGTAGAAAATAACGCTGTCTTGGAGTTTGCTCACAGTTCCAATATGGATTTTTCCAACGTTATTTCCGGAACCGGCGCTGTTAATAAAACCGGAACGGGAACGCTGACCCTTTCCGGCGCTAACACCTACACTGGATTGACTACCGTCTCCGCTGGCGTTCTCGAACTTACCGGCGACGCCGTGGTCGCCAACGGTCCGGTTTCTGTTGGAGCTAACGGAACTTTGGAATACGAAGTTGGCAAAGACGGAAATAACCAGCCGATAACGAAAAAGCTGTCAATTTCTGAAATCAACAAGATTGTCAGTACTGGACAAGTTATTAAAACCGGCAAAGGAACTCTGCAGCTTTACTCAGCGGCGCAGGGATTGATAGATGTTGAAAGCTTGACAGTTTCTTCCGGTCGCATTGACTTGAAAGGCTATATGACTGGCGGAATTACAGTTGACGCTGACGGCGTTTTCTCGCCGGGCAACTCGGTTGGCGAAGCCACGTTCGGCGGTGGGTACATTCTCAAAGAAGGCGCAACGCTGTTAATTGAACAGGACGGCAGCGGCATCGACAAGCTTAATGTCGGTTCATTCACTTTCGATGAAACCAGCATCAGCAAGGGTATCGAGCTGGATATTACCGGAATTCCGTTTGGATCTCAATACGATATTATTACATCATCGACCGATTTTACGGGCGATTTGCTCAGTGATGAATATTGGCTTAAACATTTCAAGAACGATCTTCCAGACTACATGACACTGGTTGTCGTTAATAATAACACCGTTCGATTATCGATTGACCGCAACGCCGTACCTGAACCGTCCACTTGGGCGCTGCTCATCCTCGGCGCCGCTGGTATGCTGTACTGGCGGAAACGAAAGAACAATAAATAACTTCAGGGAGCGCTTGCGTCGGGGAGTGGGGCGCCCTTAGGCGCCGCCTTCACCAATGCCTCGCAAAATTTTCCTGTATTAACAAATGATTCTATAATATGAGGTCAATCAATGGAAACGAATCATCTTGAGCTTCCAGATTATTGGCCTCATGCGCCTAAACATATTCTTTCTAAAAACGGAACGTATTTCGTTACAGCGGCTACATATCATAAAACGCATTTTTTTATTCTACCGCAACGTTTAGACGTATTACAACGAGGACTTCTGAAACTTGCTCATCAATACGGCTGGCAGCTTGAGGCGTGGTGCATTCTTTCCAATCATTATCATTTTATCGCTCAATCTCCACCTGACGGTGGAGCTTCGTTATCCACGTTCATTTCGTTATTGCATTCAAAAACTGGTCGATGGGTAAACCAGCTAGACCAAACTCCCGGCAGAAAAGTTTGGGATAATTATTGGGATTTGCGCTTGTTATATCACAAGTCTTATTTAGCTCGTCTACACTATACTCACGCAAACGCTGTTCATCATGGCTTAGCAGAAAAGCCCAGCGACTATCCATGGTGTTCCGCTTCGTGGTTTGAACAATATGGTACGGCTTCTATAGTTAATACGGTTTATTCCATGCCGATTAGTAAACTAAACGAAATGGATAATTATTAATTTCAGGATACGCACCCCGTCCTTCGGCTCACCTCGGGGGAGAAACACGGGTCGCTGGACAAGGCGGAGCCTATGGGCTCCGCACTCCCCGGCCTTCGGCTCCCCGTTTTTGATTCCCTACTCCCCGTCCATCCCCTCTAACCCGTCTTCGATTCCAGAATTCTCGTATCTTTTTTGTCAAAATAGAGAAACTTACTGGACAGTTCTTCGTACTAAATACTAAAACAATTCGATATCATTTTGGAAAAAGATCAGGAATGGGAACGTCTCGCCTGTCTTTCTGACGAATTGAGCAGACAATTTATCTTAACGGTTTGAGAGCCGCTAAGCGGATTCTGTGAAAATTCTGAAAAAAATTAAAAAAATTTCAGAAAAACGGTTGCAAAAACTCAATTATTTGGTATGATATAAATACAGCTTGAGATGTGTCTCAAGTCAGAAGCAAATTGACGCCGTCGACCAACGGACGGCTTGCCGGTTTGTTTCCTTTTAATTGTATTTAATTACTAGTTGGAATAGAGCTTTTGTTCTAATTGTGGAAAACCCGCAGACGCTTTTTCCCGGAGGATGTCGAATTCGTATTTGGGATTAATTTTCTGAGATTTTCGTCCTGAAATTAATTGTTGAATTGAATTTTTCCTCAAACCAATAACAGTCAACATGTTTTCATTTTCCCTTGCTGCTGTAGTAATCCTGACCGCTTTCGGCGCAATAGCCGTGTTATGGGCGCAGGCGTTGTACGCTTCAAGGAGGCGCTCAGAAGGTTCTTGTCATTCATCGCCTTCTGATTCCTGGCTGAGTAAGATTACCTCTCAACCCGAAAAGAAACCGCCGCTGACTGTTCGAGAAAGGCTTCTTCGGTTGATGATGATTTTTGAAAGCGCTGTTGTTAATCGTTTCTCGTTTATCAAGCTGTCTTCGTTTATGCAGTTCAAACGCCTTCGCGCTCAAAGCAGTACGCGAGTAAGTCTTTTAACGGCTTACCTGTATTACTTTGGTTCGCGGTCTGGCGGGTCGCCGGTTTTGAAAACCGTTCAGGCGATGTTATGTACTGCTCGGGGCGTATTTTCCCCAGGAAAGAAGCGGCTCAATCTTGCTGTTGAACCCGTCCGGGTTCGAGACGAACGCAACAGGCAAATATAATATCGTCTTTTAGTTTGATTTTTTCACAATAGGTTCAAAGTTCAATATTCCAGCGTAAATTTTTTACGAGGATTATTTTGAATACTATACTGCTCTCTATGACTACAACGGGAATAGCCGTATCAGCTGCTATGGCGTTTATCGTCGGCGCTGTTATTGCCGTCGTTGTAGTTCGAATTCTGGATAACGTCCGCAAAAAAGACGCTGCCACCGAGGCAAAACGCATCGTAACGGCGGCGGAAGAAGACGCTCAACGACAAATCAAGGCGGCGGAACTGGAAGCGAAGGAAATTCGCTTGACGGCTCAAGCTGAAAAGGAAGAGGAATTTCAGGCTCTCCGCGAGGACATCAAAGAGCGCGAACGAAGCGTTCTGAAGCGGGAAAAAGTTCTCGATCAGACGGCTGAAAATCTGGCTCAGCAGGAAAAAATCATTGAAAGCACGAAACGCAAGCTGACGGAAAAGATCGGCGACGTCCAAATCAAGCACGACGAGTTGAACAAGCTCATTGAGGTGGAACGACAAACGCTTCATGAAGTCAGCGGGTTAAACAAACAGGAGGCAACCGACCGACTGTTGTCGCTTCTGGACAGACAGCTTCAAACGGAAACCGGGGCTTTGATTCTCAAGCACGAAAAGAAGCTCAAGGAACAATGCGAGGAGATGTCGCGAGAAATCCTGCTGACAAGTCTTCAGCGGTACGCGGCGGCTCATACGGCAGACGCCACCACCAGCACCGTCGACATCCCGTCTGACGAAATGAAAGGGCGCATTATCGGCCGCGAAGGCCGCAACATTCGCGCCTTTGAAAAGGCGACAGGCGTAGACGTCATCATCGACGACACGCCGGGCGTCGTTATCGTCAGCGCGTTCGACAACTTCCGCCGGGAAGTCGCTCGTCTGGCGTTGGGCAAACTCATCGCCGACGGAAGAATTCACCCGTCCCGCATTGAGGAAATTGTCGAATCGACCAAAATTCAGCTGGAAAAGTACATCCAAAAGCTGGGCGAACAGGCGGCGCAGGAATGCGACGTTCAGGGCTTGCACAGCCGACTGATTCAGCTTCTTGGGCGTCTTCATTTCAGAACGTCCTACAGCCAAAACCTGCTGCGTCATTCGGTTGAAGTCGCGTTCATTGCCGGCATGCTGGCGGAAGAACTCGGGTATGACGAACGTCTGGCGCGGCGCTGCGGTTTGATGCACGACATCGGCAAAGCCGTCGACCACGAACAGGAAGGCGGACACCCCAAAATCGGCGCGGACTTGCTCAAACGATACGGCGAACCGAAAGAAGTCATTCAGGCGGCGGCTGGACATCACGACGACATCCACGTCAGCAACCCGTACACGGTTCTCGTTGCGGCGGCGGACGCTGCCAGCGCGTCACGTCCCGGCGCCCGGCGCGACACCCCGGAACGCTACTACAAGCGTATGGAAGAACTCGAGTCAATCGCCTGCGAATTCCCCGGCGTCGAACACGCGTTTGCCATTCAGGCGGGGCGAGAACTGCGCGCTATGGTTTCCTCCAAAGACGTTACAGACGAAACCGCGGCGAAGATCTGCCGCGACATCGCTCACGCCTTTGAACAGCGTTTGACGTATCCCGGCGAAATCAAAATCACCGTTATTCGAGAAACCCGCTTTACGGAAACGGCGAAATAAGGCAATAGGAAAATGGAAGGCGGTAATGAAGCGACGTTTCAGCGAACCACGGGCATTAACCCGTGGGCGTGAAACGGAGCGGAATTACGCATTCGCCGACAGGCGAACCTGATTTCAGGCGAGCTGCAAGTGTTACTCCTTTCTACTGCCTACTGCCTACTGCCTACTGCCTTCATGCTAAATCTGTTTTTTCCTAAAAACGACAGCCCGCCGCGAACGTTTGCCATTGGCGACGTTCACGGTTTTTTCAAGCCGCTGAAAACGATATTCAAGGTTATCGACCCGAAAAAGAACGACACCATCGTTATGCTGGGCGACTATATCGACCGCGGTCCGGACTCCAAAAAAGTCCTCCAGTTTCTTCGGAAACAGAGTTCAAAGTGCAATCTGATTAAACTGCTGGGCAACCACGAAGACATGCTCTATCAGATTCTCACCGACGAGATGGCTGCGCTGTGCAATACGGAAGACTGGCTTTCCTGGGGTGGGCTGCAGACGCTGCAATCCTTTGACGTCCGGCGGCCGAACGAGCTGCCCAAGTGGGTTTTGGAATTCCTCAAGGAATGTAAGCCGTACTACGAAACCGCCGACTGCATTTTCGCTCACGCGGGATTCAAGCCGGACGTTCCCATGGAAGAACAGGAACACGACGTTCTGATTTGGGACAAGGTGTTTTCCACCTTCGACTATCCGAAACACGTTTCCGGGAAAAAGGGATTTATCGGTCACACCGCTCAAAAGAACGGCAAACTGCTGGTCAAAGACGCTTTTACGTGCATCGACACGTGCTGCTATTGCGGCAACTGGCTCACCGCTATCAACGTCGACACCGGCGAACTCATTCAGGCGAATCCGGACGGAACGATACATCAGAATTAGGGAACAGGGAATGGGGAATAGGGAATAGATTTTCGTCTTCGACAAATTTAATCTATTCTTTCATCCCACTCCCTACTCCCTATTCCCTACTCCCTAAACAATAATGACATCCAAAAAGAAAATCCTTGTCGCGCTTTCCGGCGGAGTCGATTCCAGCGTTGCAGTTGTTCTGCTGCAGCGTCAGGGATACGAAGTCGGCGCGGCGTATATTCGTCACGGAGTAGAGAAATATCTGCCGGAAAGCGTCGGTCTGTCTAATTTCGATAAAGACGAAAACGACGCTCGGGAGATAGCAAAGATTCTGGGAATTCCGTTCGATGTTTTGGACGTCTCGGAAGCGTTTAAGAGTATAACCGACAACTTTGTTTCAGAGTATTTGCGTTGTCGAACGCCCAACCCGTGCCTGCGGTGCAACCGTCTGATTAAGTTTGGGGCGCTGTACGACTTCGCAATGGAAAAGGGCTACGACAAACTTGCGACGGGGCACTACGCCCGGATTCGCCCGGTCTCGCCGGAAGAAAACGGGATTTTCAAGGCGTCCGACCCCAACAAAGACCAGTCGTACGTTCTGTTTGACGTCAAACGCGATCGGCTGTCGAACATCGTCTTCCCGCTGGGCGAGTATTCCAAGCCGGAAATTCGCGCCATGGCGGCGGAGTTCGGCTTGCCCAGCGCGACGAAGTCGGACTCTCAAGACATCTGCTTTTTGCCGGACGGCAACCACGCCCGATTTCTCGCGCCGTTTAAAATCGACTCTGCCGGGAACCCGCTCGACACGTCGGGAAACATTGTAACAGTTGAGGGCAAAGTCGTCGGGAAACACGACGGTTGGGAGAAGTACACAATCGGTCAGCGCAAAGGACTGGGCGTTGCAATGAACACCCGCCATTTTGTCGTAGCGCTTCGCCCGGAAACGAAAGAAGTCGTACTGGGAACTCACGATCAGCTCGGCAGAAGAACGCTGACCGCGTCGGAATCCAATTGGCTCACAGACGTCCCGGAATACTTTTGCTGCCAGGTCAAGATTCGCTATCGCTTTACCGCCGTCAGCGCAACCGTTCATTTGCTGGACGGGAACCGGTTTGAAGTCCAGACGGACGCTCCCGTTTACGGCGTCGCGCCCGGACAGGCGTGCGTCTGCTACGACGGCGAACGTCTTTTAGGCGGCGGCTGGATAGACTAATTCGGAATTAGGAATTATCGCGAAGCGTTCCTCAAAAGCTACTGCCTACTGTCTATTGCCTACTGTCTACAAACAGCTATAGCAAATCGGTAAATTGATCCCGAACCGTCTTGCGAATACGGCAATTGATCTGTCGAACGTTTTCCGGCGTCAAATTGAGCTGTTGAGCAGCCGCCAAAGAAGTCATTCCCTTGACTGTTACCATTTCAAACGCTTGAAGGTGAGTTGGAGAGCATGACTCTTTAAGCAAAGAAATTATTTGCCGCCCAAGTATTTCAAGCTCCTTTTTCTCTTGATCCATAATAACATTTTCAACGTCCAACTTTGGATCAGGAATTCTGGAACCACTTTTCAATGAAATGTTTTTTCGATTTCTTTTGTTCTTGTTATGGTAATCCATCGCCCGAGAAAAAACAATTGTCCGAAGCCAGTTCCGGAATTTACCATTAGCATCCTTACGGAACTTGACAATCTGCTTTGACAACGTAACCATAACCTCTTGAAGAACGTCGTCGCTGTCATCATATGGGACGTTATAAATTTTAATCCAGTAAAGAATGAGCTTTTTGTACAGATTTAAAAAACGTTCCCAGGCGTCAGGATCGTTTTGACGACACAAATCCAACAAAGTTACGGAAGTCGAAAGATTATTGCTTTTTTTCATCATACTCTTTATTATACCATTTATTTTTTAATAAAAAGCCCCCCATTTCTAAAAAACAATAAGAACTCAAAATTTTCTTTAACTATTGAGACGTTTCAAAAAAGCGGGAAAAGTTGCGGCTATATTATTGCTTTAATTCAGAAAAAGAATATAATAAACGTTAAACGTTGATTTTACTTTCATTTTTTATTACTTTACTTGTACTATCCATGTCCTGTCCAGATCCTCATGAACTGCGGTTATACTTTAACGGCGACTTGACTTCAGAACGTTTCGATGCAATCGAGGAACACGTCAAAACGTGTCCTCACTGTCAAAAGCTGTGCGAACAGTGGGAATTATCCTCAAACGGTTTTTCGTTTATACGGATTGATTTCAATCAGACGTCGGACGACTTTCTCAAATCGCTGGACAACTACATCGACAAGGCGTCTGAAGCGGACAGCGGGGAACTCAATCTGCCTCCGGAGCTGATTTCCTACACGCTGGGCGAAAAAATCGGCGAAGGCGGAATGGGCGACGTCTTCGAGGCGGAACAAAAATACCTCAAGAGGAAAGTCGCGGTGAAGTTTATCCGACGCTCTAAAATCAGTCCGGAAGCCCTCGACCGGTTCCAGAACGAGATGGAAATTATTGGGCGTCTTTCAGACCCCAATATCGTTTCCGCTTACGATGCCGGAGAAATCAACGGGATGCCGTTTCTGGTCATGGAATACCTCGAAGGGAAAACCGTTCAGGATTTAATCCAACGCGAGGGAAAAATCTCCCCGAAGGCGGCTCTTGACATTGCCATTCAGGCGGCAAAGGGATTGGCAACGGCACATGCCGCCAACATCGTTCATCGCGACATCAAGCCGGGCAACCTCTGGATTGACAAAAAGGGAACGGTAAAGATTCTGGACTTGGGCTTGGCGCGATTCCATAACGACCAATCGGAAAACGAAGAAGGCATCTCCGGGACGCCCGATTTTATGGCTCCTGAGCAGTGCGTCAGTTCGTCTTCCATAGACGCTCGAGCAGACATTTACGCATTGGGTTGTACGCTGTTTTATATGATTACAGGCGAACTTCCGTTCCCTACGGAAAAATATCCGACAACCAGAGACAAGCTCAACGCGCATTTGCTCACTCCCCTGCCCCGTCTAAAAGACGTCGTTCCAAAACTGTTTTCCAAATACGAACGTCAAAACTGGCAGACCGTTCTCGACGCCATGACGGCAAAATCGCCGGAGAACCGCTGTCAGTCCGCTCAGGAAGTTGTAGGTCAACTCGAACGGCTGAAAAACCGTCAAAGCTCATTTTCCATGCTTTTGTCGGGATACCTTTTCTCAACGTTGTCTTTGCTTCTTTTTCCGGTTTTGTTCGCCATTATTGGGATGGTTATTGCCCGTATCAATTACAAACGCGGAAGCCGTAAGCATGGAATCGTTCAGTTTACGCTGAGCGTTGTTTGCGGAATACTGGGTACAATAATTGGAATGTTTATCTGGTCAGACGTCCTCGATACTGATGAATACGTTCCGCTGTATCAGAAATATTTTTCAAACGAGCAGGTTCCGATAGAATCAGAACAACCTCTTGCAGAATCAGATCAAAACGAAACGAACCAGAAAAGCATTCCCGTCTGGAAAGCGGTTCATTTAGCAATTGTTTACGAAGCGGTTCAAGAGAATAAGCCTAATGCCATGCGCGAGTTGGCATGGTGTTATTTTAAGGGGGACGGTCTTATTCAAAACTATTCCAAAGCCTTTGAGCTTTTGCAGCGCGCAAACTCTCTGGACGACAATCCGACAGGAATAAATCGTCGGCGAGAGTATGAAGCCATTGTTGGCATGGCAAACGACGGGTTCGCTCCGGCTCAGCGTCAACTGGGAGATATGTATTTATCCGGAAAATGGGTTGAGCAGGATTTCCCAAAAGCGCGCGAGTGTTTTCTCAAAGCTGCCGAGCAGGGAGACAAACAAGCCAAGCAACGTCTGACGGAAATGCAGGAAACGAGCGATACTAAAAACGATGCAGAGCCGTAACGTTTGACGTTACAATAAATGAAAATAAAAATCGCCGTCAAGTCCATACGGACGCGACGGCGCAATTGTTTCGAAATAGAATTATATAAAGAATCCTCTATTTCTCCGTTCTGCCGGTCGGGGCGACGATAACGCCGACGGATTTCAGCTGGCGGTCTGAGGACGAAGTTTCTACGCCGGTCAAGCCGACCATGAACCCGCCGTTTGTTACAAACGTCGCTGCTTTTTGAGCCGAGCCTCTGCCTGCGAAGTCGGAAACGTAGGCGTCCTTTCCGATCGTTGCGCTGCCGCTGGCGCGAGTAAACTGCAGCTGAATTCCGCCGCAGCCGGAGCCGTTATCATCGGGAACGATTCTCAGCCCGGTCAGAACGTATCCTTCTTTCCCCAGCGCCTGCGTTTTTATGAGCGTCGTTTTTCCAATCGTTTTCCCTTTGACAAAAGACACTTTTTTATTGGTCAGCGACAAATACAAGGGCGTCAAGCCGGAAACCCCGCCCTGTCTGTTATAGGAAATTTCCAATCCGATAATCACGCCGCCGCCAGACGAGACGGATTCAACCAGCGTCCCGCCGGGCGAACAGACTGTCATCGGGGACGCGACGATTTTCTTTTCTGCTGTTACACTTTTAACGTACTGAAGCGTTGCAATGGCGGCGACAATTCCCGTCGGCTTGACGGCAGGCGAATTCTCGGCGGACGCAAAGCCGTCCAGCGGCGCCAGCCACGTCTGTCCGGCGGAAAGCGGCGTCTTTGCCACCAGATCCGGCGCGACAATCGCCTGACCGTTGGGCGCGACGATCATTCCGTCTTTGTAATCCGTCATGGACGAGAACACCGGCGTTGACGTCTGCGTTTTAGACGCCTTGTCTGAGGGCGACGTTTTGGAGTCGGCAGATTCCGCCGGCTTTTTCTCCGCTAAAATCAACACGACGGACGGGCTGGACTTTTGGAACAGCTGCGCCGGCTTGAGCGCTCCTTCAGACTTCGCCTCGCTTTTGATTCCGTTCGATTCCATAAGCTGAACCAGGCGCGACGCGGGAATGCACAAGCCCACGTTCGACACCTCAATTCCCGCAAGCTTGGCGGACGTAATCGCAATGACTTCCCCGGAATCGTTAAACACGGGACCGCCGCTGACGCCTGGGTTGACGGCGGCGTCCAACTGAACGAACTCGCCGACGAACCCGGAAATCATGCCTTTGTTCATTTTGGCGGACATGCCCAGGGCGTTTAAGAACGGGTATCCGACAACCAGAACCTCGTCGCCAACGTTTTGATTCTGACCGTTCACCGGAAGCGGGGCGGGAGAAAACGAGTCGTCCGGCTTTTGAATTTTCAGAATCGCCAAATCGCAAGTCGGGTCTGACGCCAAAACGACTGCGGGAAAAGCCGTCTTTTTGCCGTCTGAGTCCGTAAAGATAACCGACAGATTCGCCGCGTTTGCTGTTACATGCAGCGCGGTTGCAATACAGCCGTCTGAACTGACAACGAACCCCGTTCCCGCCGTCTTGGTTTCCTGAGCGGTAACGTTTATCGTTGAAAAGCAAACGAGCGCTAATACGGCAAACGTCAAAAATGTTTTCTTAATCGTTGTTAAACCGGATATGTTAATCTTGAGTGTCATGATATTTAAAGTGATTGTAAAGTAATCAGGTACTTCTAAAAAGTATATTTGCAAGTTCTTACGTATATATTATACTCTATTCTATGTACATATTTTTTCAAGGGGTTATTTTTAGAAATTTTCTGTTTTAATATTTTTTTGATTTCCCCTATTGACAACGCAACTATTTTATTTATAATAAAAGTAATAATCGATAGAATTATTAAAATCGTTACAGATTTAATCAATTGCAAGATTTTTAGCAAAACCAGGAGAACTTCCCATGCTGCGAAACTGCTTATCCGCTCTTTTGAATTCGCAGTTATCTAACTTTTCTGGAATAAAAAATTCTCCAAAAATCAAGCAGCAAGAAGCCTTTTCGTACTTACGTTCTTTAAGATTTGAACCGTGCGAGGACAGAACAATGCTTTCGGTTTCTCCGTTCAATTCCGAAGATGTAACAGCGCATTGGACTTTTAATAATAATACCGAAGATACAAACGGCGCGTTTATCGGTACGCTTAACAACGGGGCGAGTTTAACGACAAACGGAATCGCAGGCGGCGGTTTGTCTTTGGACGGCGTTGACGATTATTTTTCTATCGGCGACCCGGAAGAACTGCAAATTCTCAATGAAATTACCCTTTCCGCCTGGATTATTCCCGAATCTACAAGCGGCGCTCAAAATATCATTGCCAAGGGTTATTCTACCCATCCAAATGGGGAAATCTTTTTGAGAATCGCCAACGGTAAATATCAGGTTGGTTCGTGGACGGGCTCAAACCACATGGCGGAATTTACAATTCCTACTTCTGACATTGGAGAGCGGGTTCATCTTGCTGGAACATACGACGGTATGACGTGGCGTTTGTATCGCAACGGGGTTGAAATCGCATCTACGGTTGATAATATTGGAGCGGTTGAAGTTGACGGCGCTTGGGCGGTAGGCGCAAGGGGAACTGGGACCGAACGCTTTTTCAATGGCGTTATTGACGAAGTCGTTATTAGTTCTTCTGTTTATACAGCGCAGGAAATCGCCGCGTTAGCTTCTATTCCAACCAACGCGCAAGAGGACAACTCCGTAACGTGGAATTGGTCTGACGTTCAAAGCGGTGAACTGTACAGCGAACAGGGCGACAGCTTGGGAACGCTTTCTAACGGCGCCGTTGTACAATTTGATTCTGCTTACGGTCAAGTATTGAATCTTTCTGGAAACAACGGGTACGTTTCGTTAGGCAATCCGGACGATTTACAGATTCATGGAGAAATTACGCTTTCAGCGTGGATTTGCCCCAATTCCTTTACAGGAATACAAAACATTATTGCTAAAGGACATTCTTCAAATCCGAATGGGGAAATCTTTTTGCGAATTGCCAACGGGGAATATCAGGTCGGTTCTTGGAACGGAACCAATTATTACGCCAGCGCTATTGCTGATACAGACGATATCGGTCAATGGATTCTTCTAACCGGCGTATACGACGGTACAACTTGGCGTCTGTACAAAAACGGCGTATTAGCGGCGTCTCTGTCTTCAGCCGTCGGCGCCGTACCCGTCAGCGCGGACTGGTCAATTGGATCTAACGGCAGCGGTTCTACTCGATTTTTTAACGGCAAGATTGGCAACGGCGGGATTTACGATCACGCTTTAGACGCTCAATCGGTTGCCGCTTTGATGACCGACAGCCAAACTACGGCTCACGTTGGCGGGAATCCCTACGCAATTAAAGATCAGTCGTATGTTTTGCAATTGGAAGCGTCCAATCCCGACGTAATATGGACTATTAACTGGGGCGATGGAACAACTGATGAATACTATAACGCTTCTTCTGCCAGTCATATTTATACCCATTACGGAACGTCAGGCGTTAGCGTAACAGCAAAGCGAAACGGACAGACGATTGACGTTGCCGGTTCGTCTATAGTGCTTCAAATTGGTTCTGTAGATGAAATGATTATCAACGGCAATTTTGAAGACGTAGCAATTCCAAACGGCACATATTGGGCAATTTACGATACAATTCCCGGCTGGACTGGTCCTGTAGAAATACAAATTAACAACGGAAGTAAAGTCGCGGAATTGGATACGGACAGCCGCTATTCGGATCTTGACCCGTCTGTGAGCGACCATCAGCCCCATCATACATCAATTAGTTCAAGTCCATTGTCTTTTACCCCCGGCTTGACTTATACGCTTTCCTTTGACGCATGGAATAGAAGCGACTATGCTCAAGACAACATTCTCAACGTTACCGTTCCGGGAGAAATTATTAGCGTCAACGGAAATACGCCTGTTTCAATGCTGTTAGACTTGATTGACGAGGATGATTTAGGCGCTTATTCCTACACATCGATTTCTTATAACAGCGTAACATTTTCCGCAGGCGGAAGCTATTATGAGACAGACGATGGAAACGGCGGAACTGTATACACACTTGGCGCCAGCCCATTTCATGTTTCGTCTATAACGTTTATAGCAACAAATGATTACGGAACCGTTTCTTTCAGCGACGTTTCATCAGACGTCGTTCCATGTTACGGTCCGTTGTTGGATAATATATCCATGAATCAAGAATACCTGTATGTAGATATAGACGTTGATTCTAATAATGATGGGATAATAAACGCTTTTGACGACCCTGTCGAAATGGCGGCAAACGGCGGAAAAATTCTGGCTGTTGGTTACGGACAATGTAAGCCAATTAATTTGTCTGTTCATACAAACCAAACCAATTTGGCTTCTGATAATTTAGTGTATCAATTGGAATACGACAACTCCAAGATATTGCTATATAATACTGAGTCGCTTCCACAAGCGGTTTACGGTACAGAAATTGACATTTCCCCGTATTATATTGCTCCCAATACGGACTTGCCCAATGGTTTTTTAACATTAGACGGAGCTATTAAAACCATTTACGTTGACGGTTTCGTTTTAGAGGAAACAACCGTAATGCTTAAAGCCTACTCTGTTTATTCTAACAGTTCAGGAAACACTGTGCGAGAATTGATTTCCAGCGATGTAGTTAAACTTAACGTCGGCTTTGATCTTGATACCGACAGTAATGAAAATGGAACAATCGACAGTACATCTAATTTTACCTTGTCTGCCGGAAAATTGTCTGTTCTTCCACCCGTGGAAGATATGGTGGAAGATTTAACAGGTCATGGAAAAACACTAATTGTAGACGCAACTGTAGCTACAAGAGTAGAAATTAATACATCAGAGATTACAATTCCTAAGGGAACTTGTTTCCAAATTATCATCTCCGCGGGGTTAAATGCTTGGGCGGATGCAGGCAAAACACAAAGATTAACCGTGGTTACAGATTCAAAGTTTACTGTTGCGAACCAAGGTTGTTATCAAGACGATACTATCGGCGAAGTCTATACGTTGCAATCAGATTCATTAGAGAATATCGTATTTTATATTGAAGCGTCTGGGTCAATTTCATCAGAATCAGATGTTACAACAGGGCCAGAGGTTCCCATTATTTACAATGATGAAAAAAGTAAAAAATGCCCATCGTACTACTCAACTGTATCCACCGGATATATTGAGAGGTGTGTTTATTCTCGGTTGATATATTCAGATTCTACAGTACTTGCACGAGACACAATTCGTTTTAAGTGTGAACATCAAAATGTTATATTTTGCGGTATTGATGGTACTGATACGATGGAATTTTTAAATAGTGTTAATGCGAAAAGATCTGATAATGAAACATGGAATTCACATGTTCGAAATCTTTATGAAGATATTAATGTTAAATATAAAAGTTATTTTTATGGACCTGTGATATCAGGTAATGATTGTGCTACAATCCATAGTAATGCATTATCTTGGATAAATGAAGTTTACAGCCAGAGCAATAATAACCCCAAAATAATTCTTGTTGGTTTTAGTCGCGGAGCTATGATAGCTCAATGGGTTGCGAATGACCTTTCTGATGCTGGCATCTCAGTTGAATTTGTTGGGTTATACGATCCTGTTGATATGTCAATTGGAACATTAGGCGGTATTCCGAATTCTGCTAGGGTTATTGCAGAAAGAATCCGCAATGAAGTAATTGTTGGTCCAGAAATATTTACTGGTCAAACAATATTTAATCCGGATTATTGGGGAGGAGATTTTGATTTAGTGACTTTTATAAGATTGTCGTTAAATAATAGTATTAGCGTTGCAGGTACTACTAATGTATACAGATATGAGTTAAACGCTTCTCACGGTTCTATAGGTGGTTTACCTGGCTACAATGATTTATCTGAAAATACAGTAACTACTTATCGAGATACAGTATTTATACCTACACAGTA
>JAZMZV010000262.1:0-3843 GCA_045586185.1 Thermoguttaceae bacterium
TCGTCAAATAACCTTTTCCTTCTGTCCTCCTGCAAGGAGGGCGGGAGGAAAAGGAACTGTAACGATTAGAAATTGCGCCGATTGCACTCCGCCCTGCTGGATCGCGGCTGTATCAGCCGCCATTTATTCTAACCTCAAAGAGGTTACTTTTCTTCTTTATTATCTATCTTTGAACCTCTAATAATGCCATATTTTTTACAAAATTCATCGAGAGAGTCTTCAAGAATTTCAGGCGATACTTTAATTCTCTCCAAAATCCAATTATAAAAATAATGACATGCATCTGATTCGTTATCAAAAATTTTTAATTGGTCAATTGAGTTATACTCACAATAATAAACCCACCAAGCGCCTTTTTTGGTTTGACGAATTGTATAACAACTAAAAGGATGAATTTCATTGATTCGATAATAATCTTTTCGAACACGCATTTCATCCAGTTTTTTTTGCAATTCCTGTATATCCATAAATCTTCTCCTATTCAAATTAAACTCATCATCCGCGATTCAGCTTCTCGCCTTGTCTGTTTTTATACGAAAAATTTGCACGCGCTCTCTATTTACACCAATCCCTATTGTGGATAACTTTTTTATTCCTCTGGCAAAAATCTTGAATCTTTATACCGGTTTCTGAAGTCCGGAAACGGTCTGTATTTTTCCAGGTAATAAACTTCGAAGGAGTATCTCTGTATTCATTCCCAACGATAAGCTCTAAAAAATCCGCGCTTAAATGCGGACCGTGATGTCCCAGTCCTCCGATGTTTACTGTATAATATGGCTTAAATATCAGATAAAGCAAATTGCTCTTATTTTTAGGAGTAAAATGAATATGGATAAAATCCAGGTCTGTACCATATTTTTCAGATTGTATCGAGTCATAAACAAGTTTATAATCGTTAATTATATCCAGTTTCCAACCAGGCAAGTCGTTTAGATTAAAAGTAATTGTATCATTATTAACGCCTGTTTCGATAACAACGTCGTCGCAAAAATACAGACGATTGTTAATCAACCAAAAAACCATAAAATGCTGTAAAAGCCAACCTGTAATTAAGTAGACGGCTGATAAACCCGCTATGATATACGCTGCAATCCGATACGGCTTTTTAAATCTACGCACAATCAAGAAATTTACCAGAAAAATCAATATAAACAATATTGCAAAGAGAATAAAAATTTCGAGCGCATATTCGCTTATAATGCATTTATCAACATATTCGTCAATTGTCATGATCGCTCCTTAATTCAACTGTTCTTTCCCCAATTGTTACTAAACAACGCGTATACTATTCGTGTTGGCTTGGGGGTGTCCTGGTCTCTTCCAGCTGTTCTCCAGATTCACAGCTGCCGGATGAACCATAAATAACCTTCATACATATAATAATCGCGCATAAGTTATATATGAAAAACGAAACGACGGGAATCCATTTGATAATGAAAGCCTGGATAGAAATTGCATTGTATTCTGACGGTAAATGGAATAAATATTCTATGAACAAATCATATTGTATCAAATTATCGCTGTTAAATATTAAAAAGGCAAAAAAAGCGCCTAAATAATGCATAACTAAGATAAAAAATATTAGCCGTAAATCACGACAAAGTAATTTTGCATATAAGGGATAGATTAACAGAAGAAAAAGAAGACAAATATATCCCAATGGAATAGAAAGGCTTGCTGGACCATATAAAAGTAAAAAAGGCAAGCAAGTCCCATGCCCTCCCCCAGTCCAATTAATACACGACCAAAGCGGAACAATGGACATTATCAATCCGATCACAATAGAAAGAATGGTTTTATTTAACGCTTTCATGATTTTCTGGACTTTCCTTTGTAAATCTCGACGCCGAAGTCTCCCTATTCCCTTCTCCCGAACGACTGTAAACCAGCTTGAGCAGGGGAAGCAGTAAAAGAAAGGGCGCCAGGCACAAATACAGTTTCAAATAACGGCAGCTTGGCGGGAAATAATGCGTCCCGTGCAGTCGATAATAGCCGCCGGCTTTTTCGAGTTGTATATTCTTGTCGTCGATCTTTTTACTGGAATAGCAAGTTCCAGTATGAGCGCCGGCGTTATCTGACCATGTAAAACGATTGATATATATTGTTTGTTCTTCCTGAAGCGTTGTGTCGACGTCCAGGCTGGAATTGAGAACCGTTGGGCTGGACTGTTCTGTCGTCCATATCGGCAAATAGTCCGGCAACCGCGGCGAACAGCCAAGCAGAAACAATACGGTAACTATAACAAACATATATAACGACAGCTTTGCGTATTGATTGAGATTTGAACGAAACGATATAGAATCGTTTAGGTTAATCCGAACGTTTGACTTTTTATGAGTTATCGCGGCGCAATCCTGATTTACGTCTATAATATCGTCAAAACAGATAAGCGGATAACAGTCCTCCGGCTGATTAGGATTTACAAGTATCAATAAATCATTGTTCTTTAGACCGTTCTGAATGCGATAAAGCAAGTATCGCGAAATGGAAGAACGCAGCGAGACGGAAACCGAGTACTGTTTGCCGTTGAGTTGATACGACAACTTTGGATTTGAGCTATTCGAATCTTTCTGGAAACGTCCTTTAACTATTGAACCGTTTCGGAAAATATACCATGTTTTTAATAAAAAGATCGCATAGACCACAAATAACATAAACAGAACGTATAGCGTGCCTATTCCGATTATTGTCAGCTCCCTAACTTTACAATTCTTGTATACGCCGGCGTCTGAATTCGCGATACGATAATAACCGTAGGAAGAACGTTCCAAGGCAACTTTTTCGTTCCTGGCGTGTAGTTTATTTGTATAAGAATAATCGACAATCGTTTCTTTAGATGATGCGTCAAAATAAGAAAACGTTGTCTTATAGCAGTCTTTATGACTGGAATCTGGCTGAGAGTCTGTTACAAATCCTGTTTCTCCCGTTTCATACCACGAGTAAATAACGGCGTCTGCATACAGAATATATAAAGGCAGAAATACAAACAAAAATAACAATACGGCTTTTATCGACGTCAATCTTGACGTTACTGAAAGCAAGGCGCGTATTGTTATTGTTCGCTTCATGAATTTCTGTTCTTTCCTTTGTAAATCTCGACGCCGAAGGCGAGCGGATCCGCGTCCAGAATGGACGCCATTTCTATAACCGTCGACTTTAGTCTACGGACGGCGAAGCCTGCCCCGCCTCCCTAATCGAGTCAGTCCTTTTCTTTCCCTCCCTCACTCCTGGCGTGAGGGAGGGAAAGAAAAAGGTATTTGTCGATTTTTTGTTCTGTTATTCTTTATGTCCGTGGGTTGAAACCCACGGCTAGAAGCATTCAACCACTGACGTGGTTAGGCGGGCGGGACGCCCGCGAACCGGGATCAACCGTGTGCAATTGCCGGAAAATTTGCGCGCGCCCTTGCGTCCCTTTGTTTGAAAAATGAATATAATCGCGGCGATTATATTACTCAATTTTGGTTCTCTTTGAGTTCCTTGATTTCTTCTTGTTCTTTGTTTTTCTTCATTCTTTCCTGAAACTCTTTGTCTACTTCGTCATCATGCTCTTTTTTAAGCGTAATGGCTTGCATGAATCGTCTAAATGCAGGACAGTTCTTATTACTCTCTTCATAATCCCAACTGATAAAATGCGTACCAGCTTTATCATTATTATCTAAATATGGAGTTGTAATAAGTACACCATCTTCGTAAATACAGTCACCTACTGAACAATTGTATTGTTTAAAACCAAAAAGAAAATCAAGACAACTTTCATGAGCATCAAATAATAATTTCACATCACACTTTCCAAGTCTTCTAATGCTATCTGGTCGTTTAAAACTTTGATAATCCAATGCTTCA
>JAZMZV010000263.1:0-13394 GCA_045586185.1 Thermoguttaceae bacterium
GGCGCGAAATAATTAGCAATTAGCGGCGCCCGGGAGTACGCAAAATTGCACATGGTTGAGTCCGGTTCGAGGGCCTCTCGCCCGCATAGAACCGTAGTTCGGTTCTTCTAAATATTTCGCAAGCGACCATCGGGTGCGGTTTTTGGCAGGCGCGCGGGTGCGAAGCCGCACGGGCAAAAGGACAAGGTTTTGCTTCCGTAATAGCTGTTTTCGGCGCTATCCACGTCCAATCGGGAACCGACCCTGTCGGGCGCGGACTGGGAGCGGCGCCTCGCCACCCGTGGGTTTTAACCCACGGAAAAACGATTAAAAAGATTCTCTTTAATCGAGTTAACCCCTTTTTCTTCCCTTCGCGCCTAAAGGGCGCGGGGGATAGAAAAGAAAATTTATCGATGTTTTTATTTTACGTCATTCGTCCATTGGCTGAAGCCCACGGTTACAACATACGTTTCGCCCCTTTGGGGCTAAAAACGGCGTTCAATCATAATCGTTTTACTTTAAACGGGTAATATATATTACTAATTTTCTATCAAGGAAAAATAAAAGGCGGAAAAGATTTTGAAACATTTCGTAACAACCATATAGCAGCGAGGTATTAAGATGAGTGTAGTAAATGAATCTGATTGGAAAAATAGAATTGAAGATGTTGGAGAAATTGTAGGGTGTACATTTAGTGTATATTATGGACCTTGGATAGCTATTAAGACTAAAGAATGGGAATATCACTGTTGTTGCAAGCCTACCTTTGCTGTTGGGCAGGGAACATTATCCGTTACCAAGGAAAGTGTGGACTCTGGGGAGCGCTACTCTCATCTTTGTAATGACCCACGAGTTGTTTTTATGTATGTGTTTTTATGCAAAAAATACTTTGCCCACAAAAAAATTAAAGAAATTCCTATCCCGACGATGAAACAGGCTATCGAATGGTTGCAAGAAGCCGATGTTCCAATTAGATGGAACCTTTATGAAAAAGGCTATTATAATAAGGGCGGCATGACCGAAAAACAACGCAAGTTTCTTTATGGTTATTAGTAATCAGGAATTGGCTTGCTTGAGCGTGTGCCGGAAGAATATTGGTAAGGGATATGGAAATGATGGCGACTTGACTGAAAAACAACACAAGTTTTTCAATCTATAAGATGCGTCGGATTATTATTACTTGATCCATTATTCATTTAAAGGGGTGCGTTCAAATTTGGGTTGCGAAAACAGGTAAGATGAATATCTAAAACGTAGCCCACACCTTTAGGTGTGGGGTGCAAATACAACGCTCAATATTATTTTAATGCACGAATTCCATTTCCTTCCCCGCTCCATTCGGAGCGGGGAAGGGAGGGAAGGGGATGCGTTTGGGGGAGGAGCGCTTTTTTAGTCCCCCAGATAAATCTGGGGGCTACGATTTTTGAATTGTTTTAATTTCTCACGTCTAAAGACGTGGGGATAGGAACAGATTGATCAGAAGGCTTCGAAAAGATTTCAAAACACGTTCCCTTTTTCATGCCCTCCAAATTTGCTCACACCCACGCGATTCGATATTCCCTCCCCCCCTCTTTTAATAAGCGTCTAATTGTGGTATAATAGTAAATAATACAGATTATTGACCGTTTCTTTCCTGCAATATTTGGAATTGACATGAACGTATTATTTATCATATTTTTAATAATCCTTTTAAACTATTCCTACAAGCTGAAGGAGGATTTTATCCTTCTGGCGAGAATATTGTTTGGAGTTGAGTCTGACGTTTCGAAATCTGCTTCTGAAAGCAACGAGACTGTCGAGAAACCGGCGCACGCGTCCACGGACGCAGCGCGTTTTGAACGCTGGCGGCGGGTTCTTAATATCTTTTGGATAACAGGTGCAATCATAATAGTTCTTGTGTACTGTTTATTCTTCGGTTTTCAAACTCAAAACTCTCTGATGGAGGCTCCCGGTTTTTCTTTCGAGTTATTGATGGAGCCGATGTACTTATTATTCGTTTTGACTCCGCCTTTGCTGGCAATTTTGGGCGTTTGCGTTTTAGGTCGTTATTCGCATCGAGCGATTCAGAAATTCTCCGTCGTCTGGCGAGCGGTCGGCGGTCAAAGAAACGAGTTGTATCAGTATGGATTTCCTTCTGACGAGAGTTTGAAACGAACTTTTTATAATTCGATTCTGGCGGTTGGTCTGGTTTTTATAGCGTTGACCGCGTTCCTGATTGGCGCTTTTCTCTTAGACGTTGATAAATACGCTATTTATTCCATCGGTTATGTTCCTGTACTCGCTTTGAAACTCATGGCGGGTTGGCTTCTTGCCTGCTTGATGGTTACAGGATTATGGAAAAACCGCGTCAACGATATGGAAAAGGCTCTTGCCCAGTCCGATTTGTTTGTAGTATCGTTAAGAAAAAATGAGAAGGTCGAAAATCGTAAAAACGTTTTAATTCTTGTTTATTTGGCATTGCTGTTTTTTGGCATAGGATGGGTTATGTCAGACCCTGTTCTGATGGGGATAGACGGGTTGTTAAAGCAGTTTTTGAACGCCGATAGTATCAGCGCGAATGACGAGACAATCTCATTTTATTTCACCACGATAATAAATGTGATTTTCGACGTAGTATTTGTCCTGTCGTTTTTGATATTTCTTCATCAAATCTATATGCCGTCAGACTTTTCTTCGTCCGATTCCAAGCGAAAAGGAGAGCCGCTTTCAACCGTTCTCATCGCGGTTACGGTTCTGGAGTTGATATTTTTGATAATAGTAATCTTTGGAGCTCGTTTGTTTGCTGACATTCCCGCGGGCGGAGGTATTATTAACGTTGTATATTTGCTATATCGATTAGGGTTCAGTTTTTTCTATTCCATTGTCGGGTTGATCTGCATTCATCTGCAATTATTATCGCAAAAGCCCCGAAAAATTCTCAACGCTTTGGCGATTGCCTTGGCGCTGGTAATAATTGCGCTGCCGTTTTGAGAAATAACTCTGCAGGGACGCAGTAGCAATTTCTCTTGACGGCTGAAGCCGTCAAGCTGGCGCCCGAGACAGGCGCCAGCCAGGGGAGTTTTTTGGCTTCGTCGTTTTGGTATGCACACCTCTCAACGGCGTCTGTTGCGGCACGGGACTGCCGCGAGCCGGGTACACTCACGGTTAAACGACGTCTTTCCCTGTCTTCCTTGACGTTTTCTAAAAAGCGTTTATAATATGCTCATATTATATAAAGTGAAAAGCGACGCCAAGCCGTCGCGCGGTCTCCGGGGGGCGGGTATTACCCGCCAAAAATAATCAACCTTTGATTACGCGGACAATGTCCGCTCCCCAGAAACATTACCGCCTTTCAATCCATTTATTACAATTTTCAAATTTTCCCCCTCCGCCATGTTCATTTCATTAGACTGGATTTCGGACTACGTTGACCTTTCAGGTCTGGATATCAATACGGTTGCCTCTCGCCTGACGTTGGCTACGGCTGAAGTCGAAGGCGTGGAGACGCTCCATCGATTTGTCAAAGGCGTTTTGGTCGGTCAGATTGTTGAAGCTCAAGTCGTCAAAGACGAGCCGGAACACAAGCTGACCAAAATCGTCGTTGACTGCGGCGGTCAGAAGTTCAATTCCGTCTGCGGCGCGCCGAACTGCGTCTTAGGCATGAAAGTCGCCTTCGCCCCCGTCGGAACGACAATCAACGGCGGCGTGATTAAAGAAGCGACCGTTGCCGGGTATCCGTCTCAGGGCGTTTGCTGTTCCGCCAAAGAACTGGGCATGTCGAAATGGCACGAAGGCGTTTTGGAAATTCCGCAGAGCATACCCAACGGCGCGGCTCTGATTGACTACATTCCAGAAACCGATACGCTGATCGAAATTGACAACAAGTCCCTGACGCACCGTCCGGACTTGTGGGGGCATTACGGGTTCGCGCGCGAATTCTCCGCCGTCTTTGGGCGTCCGCTAAAAGCTCTGCCCCAGGTTGACCTGTCGCAGTACGACAGCCTCCCGGAATTCCCGGTTAAAATTGACGATTTGGAAAACTGCCCATGCTACGGGTGCATCGGGTTTGAAGCGCCCAATATTCCCGTTACGCCGCTGATTATGCAGAGACGTCTGCATGCTATCGGTCAGCGAACGATGGGGCTTCTGGTCGACGTTACCAACTACTGCATGTTCGACCTCGGTCAGCCGACTCACGCCTTTGACGGCGATTGCCTCAACGCGGTGAGAATCGACACTGCCAAAGTGGATCGGGAATTCACCACTCTGGACGGGCAGACCCGCAAGATTCTGCCGGAAGACCTGCTCATCTGGAACGAGGACAAGCCGGTTGCTCTGGCGGGCGTGATGGGCGGTTTGGAATCGGAAATCAAGCCGACGACCAAACGCATGCTGCTGGAATGCGCGAACTTCAAAGCGGCGCGAATTCGCCGCACGTCCGTTCGCCTTGACCTGCGTTCAGACGCCGCTCAGCGATACGAAAAATCGCAGCCGCCCATGAACGTCAAGGTTGCCGCCGGGCGAATTCTCCACCTGTTACAAAACGCCGGCGCGGAAATCGTTGTTACAACCCGCTGGTCAATGGACGGTTCTCTGGACGACCAATTCCGTTACATCGAAATGCCGGTTGGACGCTTTAACGCGTTGGCGGGAATCGAGCTTCCGCACGAAAAAATCAGCCAGATTCTCGAATCGCTCGGGTTTACCGCGGAGTTCAAAGATACGGATTCCGACCAGCCGCAATTATTGGTTGGGATTCCGCCGTTCCGCGCCCGAAAAGACATCTCCATTCAGGAAGACATCGTTGAAGAAGTCCTCCGCGTTTACGGCTACGACAACATGGAACCCGTCATGCCGTGCGTTCCAACTCACGCCTTGTACGTAGACGCTCCGCTGAGAACGGAACACAAAGCGCGCCGTTTGCTGGCGGTTGGATACGGGTATACAGAGGTTCATAACTACTGCTGGTTCAACGAAAAGTGGATTGACGCACTCAAGCTGGAAAATCACGGCGTAACAGACCCGGCTCTCAAGCCGATGGAGTTCGCCAACCCGTCGTCAACGGAACATCGATTCCTCCGAACGACGCTCATGCCGAACCTGTTCGCTCTGGTAGAAAAGAACCGCCAGTTCCGGGACGCGTTCAAGCTGTTTGAAATCGGGCACGTCTTCTTCGACAACGGACCGAAATCCTGCCTGGAAAAGACGGCTTTGGCGGGCGTTGTCTATCAGACAGCCGCGGCGGGGTCGCTGGAAGACCTGTACAGAAGCGTCAAAGGCGCGGTCGAAGACCTCGGTAAAATCTGGTTCGACAAACCGGCGGAGTTCGAGATTCAAGACAAAGCGTCGTTCCCGTGGCAGCAGCCCGGCGCCTGGATTGCGATTAAGATCGACGGCAAAATCGTCGGCTCGCTGGGATACATCGAAGGCGACCTGCTCAAGACGGTCGTTTCCGAGGGCGGACAAGTCGTCTGGTTTGAAATCTGCCTCGACGACGTCAACGCGGACGTCTTCCCGTCGATGGAATGTCAGCCGATTCCGGTCTTCCCCGGCTCCTGGGCGGACTTCTCCCTCGTCTGGCCGGTTGACGCCGGATTCGGCAAGCTGGACAAGATTCTTTCCGAGTTCACGCACCCGCTGCTCGTTTCCCGCAGTTTTATTGGCTGCTATAAGGGCAAGGGCATGGAACCCGGCATGGGGTCGTACACGTTCAGAACGCAAATCGGAGCGGCAGACCACACCTTGACCGGAGAAGAAATCGAACAGTTCCGCGCCGCCTGGCTGGACTTCTTGAAAGAAAAAGGAATAGCGTTAAGAAGTTAGGGAATGGGAAATAGGGAATGGGGAATAGTTTTTCGCCTTCGGCGATTTTAAAAACTACTCCCTACTCCCTATTTCCTACTCCCTTATCTCATAAAATTCGAATTATACCCCGTCTCGGAGTACCCGCTTACGGTATCGTCTTCCAGAACCGGGGACTCGTATTCGTTGGGAATGTATTGAGAGCCGAAAGCGGGCGAGACATCCGCATATTTCGGTTCGACGTTGTACGCCGGCACGGTTTCAGCAAACTGATTTGAACGGTGCGGCGACGACAGTTGACGTCCAGCGTCTTCTGGATTGGAAAAATCGTTTGTTACGGTCTGGTTGTATTCGTATCCGGAGTCAGCGTCAAACGTTGGCAACTGATAATCGCCTCGCATTTGATCTGTCAAAGCTCTCGGATTAGGCTCGTCGGAAGAAGCCCAGCTATCGTTACTCTGCGGATTCCAATAATTGTCATTGGCAGGATCGTTAAACTCGCCGTTATTTGCAACGACCGCGTTTTTCTGAACCGGAACGTCCGAAATTTCGGAATCCGACTGATTTATAACAACGTCTTCCGATTCCGGCAACCCGCTATTTCGACTTGGCGACTTTTTGTATATAACTGCCGAAACAATCAACGCGCTGATTGCAACGGTAAGAAAAACCAGTTTAATTGCCTCTCGACTAAAAAGCGTTTTCCTGGTTTTGTCCCAGTTAATTCTGGAAAGAAAACGTTTTTTCGACGATGATTCCGGTTGAACGCCGATTGACGGTTTATTTTCCGATTTCGAAACGTTTTCAGCAGACTCGGTTCTGGCTCTGCTTTGAGGTTGCGAGGTTTCGTTGTTTACCGAATTTGAATAGGCTCTGTCGGTTTCTTCCCGCATTCTTGCAATGCCTTCCGCCGTACGCGCCATGAGTTCCTCAAATGACGGAGAACTTGAATTATTAGAGCTTTGAGCGCGATAATTGGGATCGTTCATGCAATCGTAATTGTCGTCATCCATGTCAGCCACAGCATTTACAGACGACATATTGGTTTTTTGCGCCATATTAGACGTTTCTCTGACTGCCGGTTCTCTGTTGACTGGCGTTGGAGCGGAGCTTTCAACAGGAGTCCGAATCTCCTTGCCTCTCGGGTCAACAAACGCAACATGAGAGGGGGCGGACGAGGTTTGGCAGTATTCTGTCGGCGCTGAGATCTCAAAACATCCGCAGTCTACGCTAATGGATTCTGACAGCGAACGCAAAATATCAAACGACGCGTTTGAATTCGACGCCCTGTCCGTTAGCGTATTTTCTACCGATGAAACCGGTTGGCTGAGTTCGGGATTACGATAGTTATTGTATGGTCGCATGGATTTTCTCCAATTATCAATTGATTAATTACGCATTGACGTGTAATCAACCTTTACACTTATTGTTTCTATCGTCTGCAGAAAAGCCGGTCTTGAGGATAATTCTGATTTTGCAGAAAAAATAAAGTAGAGGGAGTAGGCAAGATGCAGTAGGATTTAGCGCTTAGCGCTTAGTACTTAGTGCATAGGACGCAAAGCGCTCCTCTCACTATGCACTATGCACTAGGCGCTATGCACTAGGATTTAAATTCGCCGTAGGCGAAACACTCTTGCCTCTTGCCTATTGCCTACTGTCTCCCCTCCTATTGTCAAAATTTATTGTTTAGTTATAATATTATATAGAGTTATTTATCGTGTAATTCGTGAAGCGTAATTATATATAATCAACGTGAAGCGTAATTACTAATTGCTAATTTCTAATTACTAATTTTTACTACTATGTTGCAACTGGAAAAATTGTCGTCGGATACGTTTGCGGGACGTCCTGGTCCGCTGTTGTTAATCGTTATGGACGGAGTTGGAATCGGCAAGCAGGACGGGTCGAACGCCGTCTACGTCGCCAAGACCCCTACGCTGGACAAACTCTTTGGCGCGAAGCTGTACTGCCAGCTTCAGGCGCACGGTCAGGCGGTTGGTCTTCCCTCCGACGACGACATGGGCAACTCGGAAATCGGGCACAACGCTCTGGGCGCCGGCCGCGTTTTCGATCAGGGCGCGAAACTGGTCAACAAGGCGATTGAAACCGCGTCCATGTTCGACGGCGAAGTCTGGAAGAAAGCGGTCGCGTCCGCCAAAGACGGGCATACGATGCACTTCATCGGGCTGCATTCAGACGGAAACGTTCACTCCAATATTTCTCAACTCTATCCGATGCTCAAACGGGCGGCGGAAGAAGGCGTCAAACGCTGCCGGGTTCACATTCTGCTCGACGGCCGCGACGTACCCGCCAAGTCGGCTCTGGTTTATATCGAAAAGACCGAAAAGGTTCTGGCTGAAATCAACGAAAAGTATTCCGCTGATTTCCGCATCGCGTCCGGCGGCGGTCGTATGATTACTACCATGGACCGCTATCAGGCGGACTGGTCGATTGTCGAACGCGGCTGGAAAGCTCACGTTTTGGGCGAAGGTCGCGCGTTCAATTCCGCGGCGGAAGCCGTTCAAACCATGTACGACGAAGACGCCGAGGCGACTGACCAGTATCTCAAACCGTTCGTTATTACCGAAAACGGCAAACCGGTCGGAACGATTGAAAACGGCGATTCAGTCGTCTTTTTCAACTTCCGCGGCGACCGCGCTATTGAAATCTCCATGGCGTTTGACGGCGGAGCGGAGTTCGACAAGTTCGACCGCATTCGCGTTCCGGAAGTCTACTATTCCGGCATCATGGAATACGACGGCGACCTCAAAATTCCGAAGCATTACCTGGTCAACCCGCCGCAGATCGACCGCACGTTCTGCGAGTATCTGTGCGACGAAGGCGTCAAAATGTTCGCCATTTCCGAAACCCAGAAGTTCGGACACGTAACCTATTTCTGGAACGGCAACAAGTCCGGATACATCAACGAGGCGATGGAAACGTATCACGAAATCCCGTCGGACAAGATTGAATTCGACAAGGCTCCGAAAATGAAAGCCGTCGAAATTACCGACTGGGTTATCGACACTCTCAATTCCGGACAGTACAAGTTCGGGCGTCTCAACCTGGCAAACGGCGACATGGTTGGTCACACCGGCAACATGGACGCCGCCGTTATCGCGGTTGAAACCGTTGACGAATGCGTCGGACGGATGCTGGAAGTCGTCAAAAAACTCAACGGCATCGCCATCGTTACAGCCGACCACGGCAACTGCGACATTATGTGGACGGAAAAGAACGGCGTTCGTTCTCCCAAAACGGCGCACACGCTCAACCCGGTTCCGTTCTGCATTTACGACCCCAACTACAACGGGGAATATGAGATGTCCGCCGCCGCGACTGACACGGTCAATCGCCCGGGATTGTCCAACGTTGCCGCGACCGTCATGAATCTGCTCGGATTCAAGGCTCCGGAAGACTACCGTCCGTCGCTGATTGAGTTTAAGAAGAATTAGTAACGCCCTTTCGCCCTGCTCATGATTTCAAAACTTCGAGAATTATTCAAAAGCGAAACGTTTCGCAAGCGTCTGGACTACTTCATCCTGTCGTTGATTCTTCTCAACGCCGTGGTGATGGTTCTGCAATGCTATTATCCAGGCGATGCCGTTTTGCAATGGCTGGACACAACAATTTTAGTTATATTCTTAATTGAAATTGTTGTCAAAATAATGGGGTTGACGTGGCAGGGCTATTGGTCAGATTCCTGGAACTGGTTTGACTTCATCGTTACAATGATTGCTTTGGGAGCGTATTTGCAATCGTTTATTCCAACGGGAGAATCGACGCTCAATGCGATTTTTACTCTTCGAGTGTTCCGCGGATTCCGATTTTTCCGTATTTTGAAGTTTATTCCCAATATAGATTCAATCATGAACGGATGTCGTCGAGCCATTGCGTCGACGTCCGTTATCATTTTGGCATTCTTGATAACCGCGTTTATCTGGTCAATTATCGCCTGCAACCTGTTTGGCTCCGTCGCCCCGGAATATTTTAAAGATCCGCTGACGTCGTTTTATTCAATCTTCCGGTTGTTTACCGTTGAAGGCTGGTATGAAATTCCTAACGCAGTTGCAAGGAATCAGCCCGAATGGTACCAAACAATCGTTAAACTGTTTTTTTCCGTTCTGTTGTTTCTGGGCGGAATTATTGGCATGTCGTTTATCAACTCCATTATTGTTGACACCATGGCAAGCGACAACAACGACGAAATGATGGCGCGGCTTAAGGTTCTGGAAGCAAAAATCAACATCCTTTTGGAAAAACAGACTGAGACTGAAAACAAAGATAATGAGAATTCATAGTTTCTTTGTTTAGCGCTTTTTAAACCGTTGCATACGCTTCCTGTTAAATAATTCGGGAAGCTTATGCATCTGAAATTATTGTTTAGGACTTAAATCTCTCCTAACATTTTTTATTCAAGGAGGTTATAAGCCCTGTACAACATCGCGGCAATTGCCGATTTTGACATTTTGGCATATTTATAAGCCATCTGCTCCTCAAAAAACATTTTTAAAAATTTTTACATTTTTTTATTTGAGCTCTTTACTTAAAGTTTTAAATCTGATATAATTTTTATATAAAGGACTTGACGTATCGAACCAGGTTTGTCGCCAGAGCGTAATTACTCTTGCTTAAGACCGGTTTCAGAACAGAAAGACGTTGGGGGTTTTCATTTGTATATTAGTCATATTAAAAGGAACATGACATGATCGTAAAACTGGTTGTTCACGGAGGCAAAAACGAAGGCGCAGTTATCGTAGTTAATAAACCTCAGTTCATTATTGGACGATTGCCGGAATGCAATCTTCGCATTGAAAGCAAAGCGCTTAGTCGACGACACGCCCAAATTGACGTTAAAGACGGTTCAGTTACGGTCAAAGACCTGGGCAGTACTAACGGAACTTTTGTTGACGGAAAAAAGATTACTGAAGAAGTTGAACTGAAAAACGGTCAGACGCTGCGAGTTGGTCCTTTGGAAACGACGGTGCAAATCTCGGCTGAAATGCACGGCGCGAAAAATCCCAAAGTCGCTTCCGTAAAAGAAGCGGTCAATCGCGTTGCAAACGCAAAACAAAACGCCCCAGCCGATGACGGCGAGATTGATTTGTCCGCCCTGTTTGGAGAAGACGGCGCAGAAGCGGGCGAAGAATTCCAAAAAACGCTGACAACCGTCGCTAACTGGAATACGCATCAGGCGGAACAGCAGCCTGAGCAGCAAAAGCATGATAACCCAAATCACGCGGCTGACAGTCGGGAAGCGGCTTCAAAAACGCTTGAAGCAATGTTTAAAAATTCCATGAAATAAACCGAGAACTATCGCGTATAGCGTTGGATTGTCAAGCGCGTCCGCCTTCAAGCGCTTAGCGCCAGCGCTAAACCTGTACTTTAGAAGTTCCACAAACAAATGAGACTACCTCCAAAACCTCAACCCAAACCGAAAAAACCCAACGATGCCGCTTTGCTGGGCGTTGGGTTCGATAATCAGGATGAAGAAGAAACCCGCCTGACAAAGGGGGATAATTATCTTCTTGTCGGAGGCAGCAAGCAGACGCATGAAATGATGCAGGAAACTGCTGTCAGAGTCAACGAACAACTCGAAAAGAAAGGCAAGCGTCTGGCTGATCTCGAACCAAACGAATTCCGAGACGTTATGGCGGAAGCCGTCGAAAGAACCGGACGCGGATAAGGAAAAGCTGAGCGTCCGAGTTTCCTCCTTCATTCCACGTCTGCGCTAACGAAAAGTCATTATTTGAAGTCCTCATATTTTTTTCATGAAAAAAAATCTTATAGTTATTTTTGTATCTGTTATTGTAGCAATCGCTGCTGGGTGGTCAATAGCGAAATACAGAATTACTCATCCGCCATACAGCGAACAGGCGTTAATCGACTGCATCACGCCGTCTACGATAACGATTAACAATCCTATGAACGATCTCAACGCAGTCCTTCAAGGAGCAAAAAAATATGAAACGCCTCCGAAACCCGTTCTCAGCGTTGACAGGTTGTATAATTTTGGCGTTTTGCAAAACGGGGAAGTCGGAAAACATCAATTTGTTTTGAAAAACAAAGGCGATGCGGATCTTACTATTTCTGTTGAAGAAACAAGCTGCAAATGTACTGCCGCCAACCTGGGAAACAACATCGTCAAGCCGGGCGACTCCACGGTTATAGACGTTACCTGGAAAACAGCGGATTACATGGGAGAATACACGCAAAAAGTTCTCATTCAAACCAACGACCCGGATATGATGATGGTCGAACTTGAAGTGCGAGGCAAAATCGTGGCGGACGCCCGCGCCATGCCTTCAGATCTGACGTTTTCCAACATAACTCATGGGTATACCGCTCAGACCCAAACGCAAATTGCCTGTTATAAAAATCCCCCGCTGGAAATTACCGGATTCGACTATCTCAATCCTGACGCTAAAGACAGATTTGAACTCAAAATTACTCCGCTGACAGAAGAAGAATATCGGAGCGAACCGGACGCAACGGGCGGCTATCAACTCACGTTAACCGCCAAAGACAACTTGCCCCTGGGTCCGTTTAGCGAAACGCTCGTTTTGAAAACCAACAGCCCCCTTCAGCCGGAAATTAAAGTTCCAATTTACGGAACGGTTGTCGGAAACATTTCCCTGGCAGGACCAGGCTGGAACGACGAAAGCAAAACCTGGATTTTAGGCATGCTGGAAAGCGGTAAAGTCGGAAAGAAAATTCTTTGGGTTTTAGACCGCTCAATTAAAGCGGAAGACAGGAAAAATATTAAACCTGGAGAAACTCCTCCTCATATCAAACTGGAAATCGAATCCGTCAATCCTGATTGGCTTCAGGTCGAATTGGGCGAGTCAACTTACCTGCCTGAATCCGGCGTTGTTAGAACGCTAATTCACCTGACAGTCCCGGCGGACGCCCCGATTTGCGATTATTGGGGGCATGTTCAGGAAAAAATGGGGACGATTATTCTAAAAACTTCTTCAGAAGACGAAAAATCAATCTTGATTAATATTCGATTTGCTGTTACAACTAAGCAGGAATAAAATCTGGCGATTCCTGCCTGTATATTATTCGGCTACGTCAAAAAAACGGCGTCGCATGTCAGATGGTTTATTCCATCTGTTGAGGACTTTGTATTTATTCAGGGAACTGCCAACAGTTGTATAAAAATCCACGATGAAGTTCCCTTTTCCTTCACTTTGCAAAGCGAGTCAAACTCGTTCAATATGCCATGAAACATTTCACGTTTTTCTGTGCAGCGGTGTTGAGTCTGGCGATTCTTATGGTCGTCTTACCCGGTTGCAAAGAACCCAGCGATTCGTCAACGAACCAGACTTCCGAAACAAAAACGGACGAGAATGCAAATTCTCCGTCTGATTCAACTGTAACTAAACCGGAAGAAACGGCAGACGCGACAACCGATTTGACAGTTCCAGAACCGGAACTGCCGGAAGTTCCTGAAATTACAGAACTTCAAGCGCCTGAACTCCCGGAAATTGAACCAGAAATCGCTCCGGAAACGCCTGAGCTGACTCCCCCTGCTCTCCCGGAAGCTGAACCGGAAGCCGCTTCGGACACCCCTGAACTGACTCCCCCTGCTCTCCCGGAAGCTGAACCGGAAGCCGCTTCGGACACCCCTG
>JAZMZV010000264.1:0-1586 GCA_045586185.1 Thermoguttaceae bacterium
ACACTTCCGACAATTTCAACAATTCCGTATACAACATATTCAGAAGATATAACAGAAACCGGCTCAAGTGCTTCCCCAGTCCGCATGACGGCGACTTTAGAAATGGGCACGCTCAGCAAGACGGTTTATTACGACACGACCGAGCTTGACCCATCGGAAAATTTTGCAGTGGGAATGAATCTGGATACGTCTTCTCTTGCGACGGGGCGTTATGCGTGGACAATGAATTTCGTTTACGAATATGCAGACGGAACGACGCGGACGGAGACTTTTAATGGTTTTGAAAGCATCGTCAATCTGGCGGACAGCCCGTACGGAAGTGGTATCAATTTGACGGGGCTTTCGCGATTGAATTTGACGAATTATAACGCTTCGACAGAACGCGGAATTAACTGGGAGCGTTCGTGCGGAAAGCAGGTTTGGTTCGCGTATGACGGTACGACTTTCACTCCGCAAGCTGGCGAGTCGGCGGAATCGACGCTAACCTTAAACTCTGACGGTACTTTCACAGTGGTAGACCAGGGGGAGACATTTCTCTTTAACGCGCAGGGGCAGTTGCTCACTCGCACGGACAATTTGACGCAGGAAATTACGACTTGGTCGTATAATGCAGACGGGACGGCGGCGTCGAAAACCGAGGAAGGAAACCGCGTCACGAATTACGGTTACAGTAATGGGAAATTGCAGACCGTAACGGATTTTGCGGGGAGAGTTACGACGTATGCGTATGATTCTTTGGGACGTTTAACAACGATAACCGAGCCGGACCCGGATGGAGAGGGAGCGTTGACCGCGCCAGTTACGACCTACACGTATGACGGCGACAGTTCCCGAATTTTAACGGTCACAGACCCAGCGGGCAATGTGACGGCATATACGTATTCCAATGGACAGGTTCTTTCTAAAACCGTGAATGGAATCGTCGAATCGACGCAGAATCCGTATGCTCTTTCGGCAGTTGCGGACACGACGCAAATCGGCTACGACGCCGACCATCCGGCTACGCTCCAGTCGTTATTATCGCTCAACGGAGAAAGCATCAACTCCGCTGGCGACGTTACTGAATATCGTTATGACAAATTCGGAAACGTCGTATGGCAAAAAAACAGCTCCGGTACGGTTACGACTTTTTCGTATGATTCCAATGGTCGATTATTAAAAGAAACCGAATCGGGAACAATCGACGGAAAACAACAAGGACGCACGACGGAGTATAGTTATGATTCTCGCGGTAATTTAACGGTAATCAAATATCACGACGGCTCGACCGAAAAATGGACATACGATTCTGTTTATGACCAAGTGTTGAGTTATACCGACCAGCTCGGAAATCAGACGGTTTACACGCTGGATTCACAGACGGGATTGACGCTTTCGGAACGTCATGTTATAGGAGAAATTGATTCCGTTGCCAACGGCGAAACGAACGATGTCGTGACGGCTTACGCTTATGACGACCAGCGTCGCCTGGTTCTGATGTTGGACGCCTGTGGCGTTGCGACGGCTTACACATACGATTCGCGTGGAAATCTGCTTACGGAAATGGTCGCTTCCGGCACGGCAAATGCGTCGACGACGACCTATAC
>JAZMZV010000265.1:0-1819 GCA_045586185.1 Thermoguttaceae bacterium
AAAGATGATAAATCCAAACAGGACTTTTGACAGCCGCATTTTTCGCGCACGACCGCCGTTGAGCCAACGGCGCAATTCCCGGCGTTTGTCATGCAGAACCGCAGCAAAAAGAATGGAAAACGCTATCAAACCCGCCAGCCAGAACCAGCGTTTATCCATGCTGAGCATAGACGCCAGCTGCGCGACGATTTTCGCTCCCGTTTCCAGTTCGTAACGAATCTGCTCGCTTTCCCGACGAACCTGATGAATGTCTTTCCAGCCGGCGTGAAGCTGTTCCGCCCGCGCTTTGATGCGTTTGGAGTTCTCCGCCATCATCTCAGCCAGCGGGTGCATTTCGTCTTTAAGCATAACGCTGATGTTCTTTGCCGCCGCTCGGCGAGATCGGCCGAAACTGCCGAAGTCCGCCAAAAACAGATTCATCGCCGACGCGCTGTCCGCCGCCTGATTTAAAAGCTCAATTTCAGACGTGTAATACTCCTGACGCGCTTCCAGACGAATCTTTTCCGTCATCAAATCGACGTACTCGACAGCCATGGCGTCGATTTCCTCTTTTTCCTTTTTGGAAAGCCGGAAAGAAACGTCCGTCGATTCCCGCTGATGGATTTCCACCGGCTTGACTTCTTCCGGCTTGACTTCTTCCGGCTTGGCGCTTTCCGGCTTGGCTGGTTTTGATTCCGCGGCGGGTTCTGGCTGCGCCGCAGTTGACGGTTCCGCCGGGGGTTCAGACGCGGCAGAATCCTCTGGCGTTACAGGCTTTTCCTCAACAGGCGGTTCCGCTGACGTTTCCGGAGCGAGTTCTTCCACAGCGGCGCCTGGCTGAGCGTCAGGCGCGTCTGTTGGCGCGGGAGCGTCTTGAGCAAATCCATACGAAAACAGAATTGCAGACGTCAAAAACAATGTGGATATATAAACTCTCAATGAACGAACGTTGTTGAGGAAATACTTCATTTGAAAACAAGTATGAAAAATAGAAAACAATTTAACTCCTTGCAGCTCATAACTAGCTGCTTATTCTATATATTATAGCGCAATAGAGCGTATTTGCAAGACGCCGCCCCCAAAATCCGCCGTTTCTTTATAAAATTTTTTAGAAAAATCCGATTAGGAAGGATAAACTGACAATAAGCCATCTTTATTGCCAGATTTTACAGACGATTTCTTTGCAAATATACCACAACAAAGAAAACATAAACAGCCAAAATACTGTTTCTTTTAGAACCGATTTGAATTTCTCAATCGCGTCATTTTTCCAATCATAAGGAGCGATCGGCGTAACAGACCCGCAATGCGGACACGTCTGCGCGTCTTTGGCGATTGGATACCCGCAATGCTGACAGCAAATCCTCTTTTCTGGCATAATTCCTCCTAAAAGGAATTATATTTATTTCGTCAAGTTGACGTCAAAAGAGACGTTTTTGGGGCGCGTTCAAAATTGGGGAGCACGAAAAAGGGAATGTGTCTTGAAACCTTTTCGAAGCCTTCTGATTACTCTGTTCTTATCCCCACGTCTTTAGACGTGGGAAATAAAAACAATTCAAAAATCGTAGCCCCCAGATTTATCTGGGGGATTAAAAAGACGCTCATCCCCAAACGCTTACCCTCCACACTCTCCCCCGCGCCGAATGGCGCGGGGGAGAGTGTGGAATTCGCGCGTTATAATACTATTTATATCCTTTTGGATCCCACGCCTAAAGGCCTTACTGTTATACATATCTTTTACCGATAAACAATTTTTTCAGGAAATATTTCGAGAGCTAATTTATATCCGTCAACTAACGGAAGGAGTTTATTAAATCCTTTCCAAATACGTTTCCAGCCA
>JAZMZV010000266.1:0-4843 GCA_045586185.1 Thermoguttaceae bacterium
TATCTTAACTCTTCAAACGACCAACGTACCACCGTAGAACGCCTAATCAAGGAGCGCAAAGCTTATATCTTCCTCGAAAAATATTGCGGCATTCAACTCGAAAACAACTACTGGATAACTTCAAGCAACTCCGCAACCTCTTGGACGGGCGACACTACCGGCAACGTCGACACCGGCGCGATAACCGGCTCCGACGCAAATATCACCTTGACCGCCGGCGACGTGTTTTACGGCACGACGCTGACTTCCGACCTCATGACGACCTTAGCAAGGCAAGACGGAATTTCCCTTTCGGGCGACACGCTGATAATCGGCACGGGCGTCGAAAAAGACCGCAACTCCGTCGTACCGGAAATCGGCAACATGTACACCACCACGACCGCGCAGGCTCAAAGCATTTCGACCGGCGCAAACGATTGGATTGTCGCGTGTGGCGATACTGCCGATACAATTTTAACCGGCGGCGCAGATTCGATTGTTGCTGGCGGCGGCAATGATAAAATCACAGTCGGCGCGGACGGAGCCTCAATCCTCACCGGCGAAGGTTCCGATACCGTCGAAATTTCCGCAGAGGTTAATAACGTCACGCTCGGCGATTTGGATTCAAACGACGTCTTGACTATCAGCGGCACTTTTCAAGTCGGCTCCGCGCAGATTGAAGATAATTTGCTCATCGTCACCGATAAAACCGGCACGCGTCAAATCCGCCTCGGCGACCTCGATAACGCCAAAAATGCCCGCCTCAACTCTACCACGCTCGACACGTGGCTAAGCAATGCCGGAATAAATATCAACTCGCTAAGCTCCTCCTCTTCGGCAAATCTAATCGAAAATTCCGCGTCCGGCAAAACCAAAGGCGGTCGCATTGCTATCGACGACGAATATCACCCCGCGCAAACTCGTTCCATAAGCTCTGCCGAAGAAACCCAAGACATCGCTACCAGAAATTCAAATGGAACTTTCAGCGTCAATCTAAACAACGTCACTATCACGCAAGGCAATATAACTGCTGGCTCCTCCACCGTCGGCGCAATTTCTAACCAATTTCCCAACGTCTCAACCTTCACCAAAAACGGCTTGACGATTAATCTGCTCGGCGTCACCTCCGATAAAAGCGGCTCCTCCGGCAATATCCAAACCAAAACCCTCGACCAGCTAACCGACGACCAAAAAACTATCGTTGCGGGGCTGTTCAAGTGGTGGGCTAAGGAATGCCTCAACCTTAACGAAGACAGCTTCGGCATAAGTTTCAAATCGCCAACCGCTATGCTTAATGAAATCGGGCTTTTTTTCTACGATAGCGGCTCCTCCGGTAATACCCTCGCCACGGTTTGGAATTCCTCTTTCTCCGGCAAAACTATCGACTTAAAGCTTAACGTCAACATGAAATACTACAAAGGCATTGAGCCCGATAACCTCGACGGCGAATCTTCTGCTACTACCGCTCTCCTCGACCGCACCCTCGCGCACGAATTCACTCATGCCGTTATGGGCTCCAATATCCATTACTTCTCCTCTCTGCCACAATTCATCAAGGAAGGTTCTGCCGAACTTACTCACGGTATCGACGACGAACGCGCCTCAAGGATTTTCGACCTCGCCTACGACGCCTCAAGATTAAATTCCGCGCTCAACCTCTCAAATACCGGCACCGGCTCCAGCGACGCTTACGCGGGCGGCTACATGTTCCTGCGCTACTTCGCTCGTCAAGCCTCCAATTAAAAATGCCGGCCGTAGCCGGCAACTATGTGGTTAATCGGTTTCATTGCGAATTGTGTTAACTAGCATTCCAAACGTTACGTAGTAGCCGATTTTTCGGCAATTCGGGTGATATCGGGCTCCGATTTCGCCTTTGTACAAAACAATTTCGTCGATAGTTGCAAGTTTGCACGTTTTGCGCGTGCATACGCGCTTATCGCAATGGTTACAGGGTTCGACAAAATCTGCGATGTCAAGCAACTTTGTTGCGTTGTACTCGTCAACGACTAAAGTTGGGTACCTCGATTTTAGCTGTTCCGTCATAAACTTCAGCATTCGTTGGAGGCGGTTCGCCTCCTTCTGGCGGTTGATTTGCCACTGCTTCAACGCCTCCGGCGTTACTTGGCTGGTTATGTTCTCGAACATTCGCGTGCACCTCTGTACTCTGTTGAGTGGCTATAGAAGAATCGCCGCAAGGCGATTCTTCTACGCCTCTCTCACTCTTTCTCTGCGCGGGCGACAATAGGAAGCCGGCGGGCTTGCCGGCGTTCTGCCGACAGTCACGCATAATCCAGCCGAAAAGTTGCCGATTGCGTGATTTAGCCCGCTTGACCCAACCACGGTCGGCTAGATAGCCGAACGCGGATTGAATTGTCGTCCTAGGCAGACCCGTCAGCGTGCACAGCTCCTGCATGGTCGTTACCGCGAATTCCGGTCGCCGCTGTTCGTTCCAGCACCATAGCAAGGTATAGTACAGAATTCTACTTGACGGCGAATATTTTTCACGAGACGACACTGAACTGAATTCTCTAAACAGGTCTAAAAGTGTCATGTTAATGTGCGCTCCCGTACCAGATAATCTCGTAAAGCTTCGGGAACTCTTTGTATTCCGGTGCGAAGGTTTGAACGGATTCGACTAGCCGCTTTTGGCGGCATTTAAGCCACGCCTGTTCGTTTTCGTACTCTTCGTCGTCCGGTTCGGTGAATTCGAGCTCGTTCATATTATCAGCTTCCTAACGAGCTGTGTTATCACAGCTTGATAGTGGTCGCAGATAAGTCTGATGTCGTCGACAAGTTCCTTGTCGCGCAGTTCCGTTTCGACGTAGATACGCAACGAGCCAATGAATTTTTCGTTCGCCTCGTTGAAGTCGGTTTCGTCGTAAATGTGGAAGATGTAATTCGGCATTCCGCGGAGCTTGCCCGCCGTGCGGGCGCGCTTCTTGAACGAATTCAAGTCCTCGATGAAGTTGTCCAACTCTGATTCCGGCATTTCGCGGGTTAGAGTGGCAGTTATTATTGTCCCATAGTACATAACAAATTCTCCTCAGATTAATAAGCGATAGTAAATTCTTGCATTGCGGCAGGCAAAGTGCCGGTCGCCGGCACGAAAATTGTACCTGTTTGGTCCTTCATAACGGCGGTTTTTTCAAAGTAAAATGCGTTCAAGTTTTCGTAGTAGCTTAGGCTTTGCGCGTTCCACTGGTTATTGTAGAAGACGCTAACAGTCGGCGGCGTGGCCGCCTCAATTCCGTCGTACGTGAATTGTACTTCGGTGTCCATGTCGTCTTCCGCGCCGGTGATAACAATGTTGCGCCCGCCGGCGGAACTTCCGCCGCCCGCTTCGCCGTAGAACGTTTCGTCAGTTGTAATGCCGGTAAGCCTTACCTTTTGCGTTGTCCAAGGCGGTTCGTTAGGGTCGTTGTCGCGCCAGCCTGTAGGCTGAACAAATTCGTTCGGAACGATAGCCGCCACCGACGTTGAGCCTTGACCGACAAGGAAATTCTGAAACTCTTGAGCCGCCGACAAGCCGCCCGAAATAGATTTAGTGTCGATTGTAAAACTGCGCGTAGCGGCACTGCCGCTAGCGTTCGTAAAGTCGAAATCGTATTTGAACTGGTGCTTATAAGTCGTAATAGGGTCTGCCATTTTAAATCACCTCCTCGCGCGTCGTCAAAGTAGTTTTCTTGTAGTCGTTCTGCATGATACCGTTAATCATGTAGGAGACTTTTTGCAGGTCGCCAGCAACTTGGTTGCGGACCTGGTCCGTCGACATATCGGGGAGATTGATTGCCGCAATCGATTTTGTGACAGATTTGTCATATTGCGAATCGCCCATTTGCGTCGACAGTGTGTAATACGGATAAGCTAAGGTGCTCACTAGTCTCAACTCCTTTCTACGATAAGTTTACACAAAAAAAAAAAAAAGTCAAGCGAATTTACTTGTTAATTTATATGGAACGTGGTATAATTTAGCCGAGGTGAATAAAAATGCTTTGCAAATACAAATACATAACTAAAGACAAAAAAGAATGCGGCGAGTATCAATGCGACACGGACGACTTAAGAAAACTATTGAAGACGAACCCGAACGTTGAATGCTTGATAGCCACGCTTGAGAACGGCGAACAGTGGATTTTATACAAAAAAATCAAATGGACTTGGGAACCAATAAAAATCTCGTCACTACCACCAACGTAAAAGTAACGTGCGCGTGCTATACGCTCGCCATGGACAGCACAATGACGGACGCCACGCCCGAAGAACGTTGGACAGTCAACAGGACAAATGCCACTTACGACAGATACCGCCCCGCGCACTTCAAGGCGACGGCGAACAATCAGACGTTCACCTACAACAGGGAAACGAAGCTCGCAAATCTCGTAACGGTTAAAGGACTAAACGACGGAGCGACAGTAAACGGCTCCGGCAATGTTGCTGATAAGGACGGCAATACGATTCTCACACTCGCCGACAACGCCCTAACCTTGACGGGCGACGAGGCGGTTGGCAACAGAGTAGAAGTCACCTTGTCGAACGGTTACACGCTCAACAATCAGCTGACGGCACCGGCAATAACGAAGACTTATTGGGCAGTCACGAACGGCACAGCCGCGCTAAAGCAGGAGAAAACCGACGGCTACACGCTAACGACTAAAAACGGCGCACAAATTCTAACCTACGAGACGGCAAAGACCGGCAGAAGTGCTTTAACCCTAGCGACGGTAAGCGGGCTTGATAAAACATTAACCGATAGCGAAGGCACTTTAAGCGGACTAGATTACGACTTGGACGACAAAACAATCACGGTAGCCAAAAGCGTCCTAACCAAAAGCAATTTGACGCTCAAAGGGGATTTCAAGCTCGA
>JAZMZV010000267.1:0-16587 GCA_045586185.1 Thermoguttaceae bacterium
AAGGATCAAACTTTGACGATTTTACAACGTGTATCGCTTTATAAGCAATTATTTTTTTTGGAGAAAACTACCGTGGATCAGGAAATTAACGTATTGGCTTTGGTTAAAGGAACGGAACGCTTTGTATTCCTTTTCGATGACGACAGCCGCAGCGAAACGTTAAAGATGCTCGCCAGATACGCTTCCAATCCGGATTTGAGCTTTACGTGGTACGATGCCGCTGTATTAAGCCAAAAGATTCGTCAAGAGCCAGCCTCTATGGAAGTTGCCGCCCGAGCTAACGCTTCGACGTTAAAGAACAATTAATTTAAAACGGCGCCCCTGCTATGAGGCGCTGTTTTTTTAAACACGTTTCCTCCCCCACAGGTTTCTGTTGTTGCCTGAACATCGTTATGACGCCTGTCCTGTCTTCCGCAATTGGCTCCTATTTATCGTATCTGGATGTTGAACGCAACGCGTCGGACTATACGAAAAAGAGCTATCGGGAAGATCTGACGCTTCTGGACGAGTATCTGAAACAAAAAAACAACGGACGCGATATAGACGTTGCTAAAATATCGACTTTGCTCTTGCGAGGCTATGTTTCCTGGCTTCATGAACGGAAGTTCGAGCCGTCAACCATATCTCGGCGTTTGGCGTCGTTGAGAAGTTTCTTCAAGTTCTGTCAGCGGGAAGAACTCGTCGATCAGAATCCGGCGGCTCCGCTGAGAAATCCGCGTCAGCACAGGCGGCTTCCGCATTTTCTTTCGACAAAAGAGGTCAATCAGCTTCTTATGGCTCCCCCGGAAGGAACCGTTGTCGGCATTCGCGACAGGGCGATTCTCGAAACGATGTACAGTACAGGCGTCCGCGTTGGAGAACTGGTTGCGCTGTCGGACGACGACGTTGACGAATCCCAGCAGATTATTCACGTCTTGGGAAAAGGGAAAAAAGAACGCATCGCGCCGCTGGGGTCGTTTTGCCTTCGCGCGATAGCGGATTGGCTGGAAGTGAGAAACGTCAACGTCCCGGAAGGGGCGCCGGTACCGCTGTTTACGAACAAGTTCGGAACGCGCCTGACGACGCGCTCCGTCGCCAGAATGTTGGAAAAGTACATAGCTCAGACGGGCCTGGACGATCGAACGTCGCCTCACACGCTGCGACATTCGTTCGCCACCCATTTGTTAGACAACGGCGCCGACATCCGATCCGTTCAGGAACTGCTCGGGCACGCCAATTTACAGACGACGCAAATCTACACTCACGTCAGTTCCGCCACTCTCCGCGCCGCATACGAGAAAGCGCATCCGAGAGCGAGAGGGAATTAGGGAATAGGGAGTAGGGAGTAGATATTATATTCCTAGACTAACCCGCAGGCGTGCAGTATGGAATAAACAATTAGCCAAACGCCGACAAGGCAAAGAATAACGTATAAAAGAATTCTGGAAATCTTTTCATTGCGTTCGCGCTTTTCCTTATCGGGATCAACCGTTTCTATTGTAACAGTCTGACGCGGTCGACCGTTGTCGTCGATTTCATCAACCGTTGTGATTTTTATGTTTTGCGGTTTACGATAGTTTTCCCAACGAGATCCTCTTGACATTTTAGGTATATGTTATGGCTTTTGATATAATATGATTGATATAGATGCCTTAGCCTATACTGACAAGGCTGAAGTTAGTTTGCAGCAATTACCCCTTTTCTTAGAGTATCCCACAAGCGTATAAAACAGCGTAAGTAAACAGAAAAGCGACAAGAAAGCAAAGACCAAAAACCAAAATGTTTTTAGCAATCTTTTTATCGCGTTCTCGTTTTTCCTTATCGGGATCAACTGTTTCAATTGTAACAGTCTGACGCGGCTTTCCGTCATTGTCAAAATCATTAACAGTTGTAATCTGGACGTTCACTGGTTTTGAATGATTCCAAAAACCAGGCGGTTCACAAATAAATAAAATCATGATGGACGTAAAACGGCTTTTGAAATAAACCTAGATATTCGGATATCTTAGCTGACATCGGCAAGACAGCAGGAATAGCTGTCTTACTATTGCCTACTGCCTACTGCCTATTGCCTCTCACTATTTCACCACAAAATTGACCATCTTTCCAGGAACGATAATTTCTTTGACAATCGTTTTCCCTTCGAGCTGTTTGGCGATTTTTTCTTCCGCGACGGCGGCGGCGCGCATGGCGTCTTTGTCGGCGTCAATAGGTACGGTAACGACGGCTTTCATCTTGCCGTTAATCGAAACGGGGATGTCTTTGGTCGATTCAACCAATGCGGATTCGTCCCACGTCGGCCACGGCTCGTACGCCAGCGTCGTGTCGTGTCCGAGAGCCTGCCAGAGTTCTTCCGCGATATGCGGTGCGAACGGGGACAGCAGCAGGACAAACTGTTCCAGCGCCTTTTTCGGTCGGACGGTTTCTCGAGTAAAGAAGTTCGTGAACTCCATCATTCGGGAAATAGCCGTGTTGAACGCCATGTTGTCAATGTCTTGCGTAACAGCCTTGATCGTTTTGTGCAGGACGCGTCGCTGTTCTTCTGTACAGGCGACGTCCTGAACCGCAGAGCAGAGTTCGGTTCCGTCCGCTTCTTCGTCAACGACCAAACGCCAAACGCGTCCGAGGAAATTGTGAACTCCTCCGACAGCCGTTTCCGACCACGGTTTGACGACTTCCAGTGGGCCCATGAACATTTCGTACAGACGGAGCGAGTCAGCGCCGTGTTCTGCAACGACGTCGTCCGGATTGATGACGTTGCCGCGGGACTTGGACATCTTTTCGCCGTTTTCGCCCAGAATCATGCCCTGGTTGACCAGTCGCTGGAACGGTTCTTTTGTGGAAACGTATCCGCGGTCGTACAGGACTTTATGCCAGAATCGGGCGTAGAGCAGGTGCAGAACGGCGTGTTCCGCGCCGCCGACGTACAGGTCAACCGGCATCCAGGCTTTTTCAATCGCCGGGTCGACAAACGCCTTGTCGTTTTTCGGATCCAGGTACCGCAGATAATACCAGCAGGAACCCGCCCATTGCGGCATCGTGTTGGTTTCTCGGATGTACTTTTTGCCGTCGATTTCCTGATACAGCCATTCCGCCGGCGCATGTGACAGCGGCGGCTCCGGTTCGTGCGTTTTTGACGTATGGAGCGCTTCTTTCGCCAGTTCGGAGACGTCGAACTTCTCCATTTTCGGCAGGTCGATAGGCAGCTGATCTGCGGGGACGATTCTCATCAAGCCGGTGCGTTTGCCGTTTTCATCCAATTCATGGAGAATCGGGAACGGTTCGCCCCAGATGTGCTGACGGGAGAACAGCCAGTCGCGGAGTTTGTAGTTGACCGCCTGACGTCCAAATCCGCCGTCGGCGACGAATTTTGTAATAATCTTTTTGAATTCCGCTGTGGGCGTTCCGTTGAACTGTTCGGAGTTGATAGCAACGCCGTCGGCAATAAACGCAGCCGTTCCGGCAAAGAGTTCTTCCTTCGCCTTTTTGTCCTCCTCGGACGTAACCTGCGGGTCAACGACCGGGATAATCGGCAGATCGAACTTCTTGGCAAAGTCGAAGTCGCGGGTATCGTGAGCGGGAACCGCCATAATCGCGCCGGTGCCGTAGGAAATCAGGACGTAGTCTGCAATCCAGACGGGAATCGGCTTGCCGTTAACCGGGTTGATAGCGTAGAATCCAGTAAAGACGCCGGTTTTGTCTTTGTTGAGATCCGTTCTGTCCATCTCGCTCTTGTGAGCCGCTTCTTCCTGATACGCCTTGACAGCCGCCGCCTGTTCGGGCGTCGTCAGACGGTCAACAGCCGGGTGTTCCGGCGAGATAACCATGTACGTCGCGCCAAAAAGCGTGTCCGGACGCGTCGTATAGATTCTCAGCGAATCTTCGTCCGGCTTTCTGGGGAACCCGGACTGGGCGCGCGCCGCTTTCCAGTCTTCGTATTTGTCCTTGTCGCCGATGTAAAAATCGACTTCCGCGCCGATGGAACGTCCGATCCAGTTTCTCTGCAGCGCCTTGACGCCTTCGGGCCAGTTGAGCAGTTCGAGGTCTTTTTCCAGACGGTCAGCGTAGGCGGTAATGCGGAGCATCCACTGACGCATGGGCATGCGGACAACCGGGAATCCGCCGCGTTCGGAAACGCCGCCGATTACCTCTTCGTTTGCCAGAACCGTGCCCAGTTCCGCGCACCAGTTTACCGGCGCGTAAGATTGATACGCCAAGCGATGTTCGTCCTGATACCGTCTGACGGCTTCGTCGCCCTGCGCTTTGACGTCGTCCGGAATCGGGAGTTCGGAAATCGGACGCCCCTTTTGCTGTTCGGCGTCAAACCACGTGTCGAACAGAACCAGAAAGATGAACTGCGTCCAGCGGAAATAATCGACGTCTGTCGTCGCCAGCTCGCGATTCCAGTCGTACGAGAACCCCAGCGCCTGAAGCTGACTGCGGAACCGGTCGATGTTTTTGTGAGTGGTGATTCGCGGGTGAATTCCGGTCTTTTTGGCGTACTGTTCCGCCGGCAAGCCGAACGCGTCCCAGCCCATCGGGTGCATGACCGAGAACCCGTTCATGCGGCTGTATCGGCAAACGATATCCGTCGCCGTGTACCCTTCCGGATGCCCGACGTGAAGTCCGTTTCCGCTCGGGTACGGGAACATGTCCAGAACGTATTTCTTCTTGGCGCCTTCGGGCAGATGAGCGTCTACCGCGAACGTGTTATTGACTATCCAGTATTCTTGCCATTTCGGCTCGACAACGGCGGGATTGTATCGCATGATTAATTAAATAAAAAAGGAAATGTGGGGAAACAAAAAAGCCTGCAACCGTCGCTTTGACAATCGCAGGCTTAGATATAGGCATAACTTCCGTAAAGCCAAACGTTGTCAATTCAACGCGGTTAGTAACAATGGCAGCAGGGGAAGTTCGTTTTTAGTAATCATTTTGTCTATATTCTATTTAGTTTGCCTTTTCTGTCAAGGGGGAGAAGCGGCTTAATAATAAGGCTGCGTTATAAAAAACTATCTCTTTCGCAACCCCAATTGATCGATCCTGTGAATAAAGTCAAACGATCTTAGCGCTAATCGCTAAAATTTTATCGTTTTGATTCGTTCAGACAACGGTTGTTGGATGCATTACATTTAAGAATTAAAATAAGACCAGATTTTGTAAACTTCCTTTAATAATGGCAGTATAAAAATAAAGAGCGACCAAAGTGAAATGTGAGTAAAAAAATTCCATAAACAAGCGCGATAACGTTTATCGAAGATATTGCAAAGGGCTTTTCTATGTTTATTTAAATTGCCTTTGAACGTATCTTCGCGCTCCGGATTCCAAGTTAGGAGAACTATAAGATAAGCGTCATCATTTGAAATTGGAATATATTTAGCGCGACTAAAAAAACTGCATATATTTTCCAAAACAGTCTTTTTTTGAGGCGTATATTCCTCAATGTGTTCCTTAAAAATGCAGTCAATAATGCTTTGAGCTTTATCATACGTTATTAAATTTGTTGTCTGAGAATTGGTTGTTTCCTTGTTGGAATAACGAAGTTTCATACATTCTGATGCAACTTTTTTAAAATCTTCCAAGCTGATAAGATCGTTTTCAATGGATTTTCTGCGTTGTGAAGGTATTAAAATGGCGTAATTCCAAATACAAATAATAAGGTTTATTATAATTGTAGTTATACAAATCAAATTCCAATGTTTTGAAACTGTTGGTTTAATGTCGTCCCACGCTTTTTCCCAAAACGGTTTGATTTCTTGTGAAGTTTTTACGCCATTTGTTTTTTGAGTATTGCTTTGAGTTTCTTTTGAGGCGATTTTTTCTTCTTCGTCGGCGTTGTTCCCAACATTGGTTGTAACAGCCGTCTTCTTCTGACCTGAAAAAAATGATTTAACGTCATCCCACGCTTTTTCCCAAAAAGGTCTGATTTCTTGTGAAGATTTTACGCTATTGTTTTTTTGAGGTTTGTTTTGAGCTCCTTTTGCTGCGGTATTTGTCTTTTTTGCTTTACCGTTTGAGTTCGCCGGTTTGTCCTTGTCAGGGTTAGTTTTTTTCTCATCTTTCTTTATCGCCCACTTTTCCTGACCGCCGGAATGGCGCCCAGCGTCGGTAGCAGCTGCCGTTTTCTTCCCGCTGGCGCTCTGTCCCATTGCTGTAGTTTGGCAAAAAAGAAACAATGTCGCAAAGCAAACAACAGCCAGAACGAAGGAAATAACTTGAAAACGACGAACGTTGGAACGGAATGAAAACATATTCGATTTCTCCAATCTGATTATAAAAGCAATTACAATCAAAGTTATTAATGATCTTTTCCCAAAAATTCTTTAGAGAACGTTTGACTATTATAACCATTGGCTGATTGTTAACAAGCGCCCCAAAATACGGTTATGGGTGTAAGGAAGCATTCAAATTTAGAAGAATCGTCCGAATGATGCGATACGTCGCTCCCAATCCGCGCTCCCGCGGTGCGAAGGCGCACGCCCAATCCGCGCTCCCGCGGTGCGAAGGCGCACGCCCAATCCGCGCTCCCGCGGTGCGAAGGCGCACACCCAATCCGCGCTACCGCGCGAGACGTATTATAATCGCTCCCGTTGGTCGCTTACGGTATTGACAATACTAAGATTTATCCCTTGTTAAAGTTTTTTGGAAAGGGGAGTTTGAGGGGAAGAACCTTTTTTTCTGGATATTTATGGCTCCTGCTTGACATTGATTTCTATTTATATTACAATGATAGAAGAAGGGATATTATAAATTGTGGATATTGATATTGCCCATAAGGCGATTGGACAATCCCTGATTTACTGAAAGTTGTAGATTTGAAACCCATGAAAAATATAACACGATTTGTTTTTTTATTCGTTTTGTTCAACGCTGTTATTTATCAGACGGCGCAGTCCCAGATAATTATCAACAACGGCGGCGTACAGTTTGTTAACAATGGCGTTATACAGAACGGAGGTTCTGACAGCAATCTTATTCAAGCTCCTCGAGAGACGATTCAGCGTCTGAAAACGGCTCAGGCGCTTATGGAGGACAAACGCTATTCGGAAAGCGTTCGGATTCTTTGGGATATTCTTAAATCAGAAGAAGACTCGTTTATTTGCGTTAACCTGGACAAATCAATTTCAGAAGCGTCAGATGAGAATCCGTCAGAAAAAGCAGATGATAATTCCGATTCTCCCAATTCGCCAGCGGATCAAACGCCGCAGGTTGTTGGTCCGAAAAGTCTGATTTCTCTCAAGACTTTTATTCAAAACATTTTGGCGCAGGCTCCAGAGGAGGCTCGACAGGCGTCTGAACTGATTGTTGGAACGGAAGCGCAAAACGCTCTCGATGCGGCGGTTCAATCGGGAAGTCTGGATCGTCTTTTGATGGTTAGCCGCGATTATTTCCATACGGAAGCGGGATATAAAGCGTCCTTTTTATCCGGGCTGATTCTGCTTAACGACGGTCAGGCGACTTCGGCGGTTTCGCTTTTTGATTCCCTTGCCAATACGCCGGGAGTTCGACAGAAATTTGAACCTGCGTTTTCCGTCTTATGGCTCAACAGTTTGATTCTGTCTGGTCAGGACGTTCAGCGGCGCGAACTGGTTACTCAGCTTCGTCAGCGTTTGGCGCGCGTTGACTGGACGGTTGAAAACAAACAGATTACCGGATTTGATAATCTCGAACAGCTTGAAAAGTATCTTGCCGCTTTTGCCGTCAATACTCAAAAATCAGATTGCCCTTATCCGTCGGCTGAACCGTTTACGTTGCCTCGCTGGACGGTTCCGACGTATACAAATCCCATGCTGGAAACGCTGGTACAAACGTTTATCGTTAACGGCGAAAAATCCATGTCCAGCAATTCCAACTCTTATAATGCCTTGATGAGCGCTTTTGAACCCGTCGTAAGCGGCAATCGCGTATTTATCAGAACGGCGTTTGGCCTGTCAGCGGTTGACCTCCAGACGGGAAAGCGTCTTTGGGACTCGTCCGCCGATTTTTCGTCTGAAATTCAGAGACAATGGGATCGCTTTGGCGAGTATGAAAGAAAGTCGCTGTCACAGTTTTTGTACAGCGCTCTTGTACTGCGTTCAAAATACGATTTTACATACGGCGCTCTGCGGGCAGACGAGAATTGCGTCTACGCGATTGAAGATATTTGGAAAGAACGCATTCTGCAGGGGATTATGACGCCCCAATCTTCGTCTGGCGTAATTGTATCCCGTTCGACTATCGGCTCATTTACAAGCAATCGACTGGCGGCGTACGATATCAACACGGGCAAATTGAAATGGCACGTTGGCTCTGCAACGGTTGCTTACGGTTCCGGCGCAGACCAATCGCTTGAATCCACATCCTTTTTGGGCGCGCCTCTGATCCTGGACGGCAAACTGTATGTAATTGGGGAAACGCAAGCGTCTGCGATTGTCTTTTATGAACTGGACAGCGCTACGGGGAAAGTTCTCTGGTCTCAGACGCTGGGCGATTCTCAAAATTCCTTGACGGATAGAATGTACAATTTAACGCCGATATACGAGAATGGCATTCTTGTATGTCCAATATCCGGTTCAACTCTGGTTTGCATTGATTTACGTCAGCGCAGACTGTTGTGGGGGTTCAATGCGCCGAGCGTTCAAAATCGCCGTTCTTCCTTCTTTATTATCAGCAACGGCGGCGATTTTCGATATGAACTTAGCAATTTGAATAACGCTTACAATAACAGTTCTGTTCAAAAAGGCTATCAACTCTGCGTTATGGATAATAAAGCGTTCTACACCCCCGTTCGGTCGTCAGATACGTTTGTTATCAATCTGTCAGACGGTCAGCTTGATCAACAGTTCATGTCGTTGAAATCGCAAAACAGTTTTATTCCCTTGAGCGTTAATCAGAAAGAAGCCGTTATTATGACGCCGTCTGAAATTCGTATTTGCGAAATTGACAAACTATGTCAGAACCAGCAGGAATACGATCAGGTTCAGACTCGGCGCCGCGAAAAAGAACAGCAGATATCCAAAACGTCTGGCGAGGAAAGGCAAAAAGTTCTGGAAGAGTATTCTAAACTGACCGAACAGTTTAACAAACTGGAAGAACAGCGCAGAACTGCAGTAACGTCTGTCCCGTTCCCGGATTCTTCCCGGCCCGTTGGACGCGCGTTTGAATATGGCGGGTCGCTGTTTATTCCGTTAAGCAATAAAACCCTGGTGGAATTCGATCTGACAAAACGCGAATTCGTTAAAACGCTCAAGGCGCCGGAAGAACAATCGTTTGGAACAGTCTGCCAGTTTTCCGACAAAGTCTTTTCGCAGAATTACGATCGTTTGGACTGCTATGACGTCAAGCAGTTTGTCGAGAATCAGCTTCAGAAAAATGACCGCGATTCGGTCAGAACGCTTTTGGCGGCTGGCTATATGGCATGGGAAAAAGACGAAATTGAAACCGCGGCGAAGAATTTTCGAAAGGCAATGGATATTGCTCCGAAAAGCTGTTTGCCGCTGCTCAAGGCGTTAGGCGTTTACGTCTTGAAGAAAGATTATGGTCAATTCGAATCCCTCCGGGACGCGTTTCAGCCTGCCTTTGCCGACGAACAGGGACGGATTGTTTTAGCTCAGTATAAAATCGAATCCGATCTGAAGCAAAACAAAATTATGGATTGCCTTGGCGCTCTGGAACCGATTATGGACGATACTGTCCAGTCAAAGTTAAAGCAGTGTACCGTTGACGAGATTGAGTGGAACCTGTCTGCAGACCGCGGAATTTGGGTAGGAACCGTCCTGGAAAAAATTTATAAGGCGGCTGCTGACGAACAAAAGCTTGCTGTTGAACAATGGGCGGCAAAGCGTCTGGACGTTCCAAAAGAAAAGCGCACGATAAATTGGCTGACGCATCAGCTGGACTTCTTCCGCGTTCTGCCTGTGGCGGCTGAGCTGCAAAAAGAATTGTATCAGGCGTATGTCAGTTCCAACATGCTCTCTCAAGCGGAACTTGTTTTGCGTCAGCAGAGATTGAAATCTGAAGCGACCCCGGAACAGATAGCCGCGGCGTGGGCGGATCAGGCGCTTCTGATTCAAAAATGCGCTCCAGAGGATTCGGCGAAAGTTTTCAAGCAGTTAAACAGTTTGTATCCCAAAGTCGCCTGTTGTAACGGCAAGACGGCAGACGAATACGTTAAATCGTTGGGCGAATCGTCTCCGGTTTTCAAAGAGTATTCGCAGAATTCCAAATGGCCGCAGAATGAAGTTGACGTAGCGCTCAATAAAGAAACGCGTCAATCGATAATTCAAACCGGTTCAGACAATAAAAAGCTGTTCTTCAATGAAAATGTTTTTCTGGACGGCTCAACAGTTCGAAGAAGCGCGAATACTCGTCAGAATCTGATGGTTTTCGACCGGTTTGGACGGAATAGAATGACGTTGTCTCCAGATCAGATTACGCAGTCCGGCAGAATTATATATCAAAGAACGGATATGAATGCAGAAGCTCCATGGTATTCAGCAGAACATCTGTTTTTCCTTTCTGACAGAGTCGGTCAAATGACGGCGATTAATTTCCTCGTCCGACCAGGGTTGTTATGGTCCAAGGATTTTGAACAGGAGAAGCTGGGAGACGAAGACCAGGATCCGTATGTCCTTATTCGAAAGGCAAATCAACCTGACCCCAAATACGCAGATGTCAATAAATTCAACGACGTTTTTGGCAATATTGTTTTTACTCAGCTGGAAGACGGCTCCTTTGCCGCTTTGGACGCAGCGACGGGCAGAATGAGATGGAAGCGAAAGCTCCAAAGCAACGAGTCGCTCGCGTTTGTAGACAACGATTACTTTTATACCGCCAAAAACAATAAACTTCTTGACAGAGAAGGAAACGTTTTCGGCGGGATTCAGGAAGTCCGCGGAGATCGGTATTCCATTTATACGGGAATTCACGATGCAAACATTCGTCTGCCGTATTCCCGGTCGACTGTTACGTCTAAGGGCGTTATTACTGTCGAGTCGATATACGAATCCTCAACTCAAAAACAGATTAACAGAATAAAACTCTGCTCTGTCAGAGAGCAAAAAGTTCTGTGGGAACTGGAAGCCGATTTCAATTCTGCCCCGGTTTATTTGAAATCCCTGAACATTCTGTATCGTTCCAACGTCAGCAACGGGCGGGTTCAAATTATTGACGGCGACACCGGTCGGATAATTGTTGACGATGTGTATGAAGTCATGACTCAGGAAGAACGGGATAAAATCGTTGAAAAAGTCAATGAACTTAAAAAACGCATTGAGGAAGAGAATAAGAAATACGCAGAAGAAGAAAAAGACGATCCCAAAAAACGGGACGAACGAATTCGCCGTCAGAGTCGAGAAGGAAGAACGGAAGATCTGCTTCCTGAAAGTTACTCCGAAAGCGCCGCGAAGAATTTCTTTGACGGGATCGACGTCTTTTCAGACGGTAATCCGCAGGGCGATTTTTATCTCATCGTTCGTTCCGGGTTTGGATATACCAGAAAACAGCGCATGAACTGCAAACAGTTTTCTCCAACCAGAGGAATCCTTTTGCCCAAGGCGAAAATTTACAAATTCGACCGTGACGGAAAGCCGCTGTGGAAAGAACCTCTGTTGGTTGACGATCAGTATTTTTATTTCGATCTCCCGTCTGCCTCGCCGTTCCTCGTGCTGGGATGCAATCGAACGACTCGGGATAAAAATAACTCTTCCCATACTGATTATGAATTCATGTTTGTTGATAAAACGACAGGACAGGTTTGGAAATATCAGGGTAAAAATCCCATAGGGGCTTTCCATCTTGTCTGCGATCCGGATGAACAGAAAATTGAAGTTGTAATCAGTACCAAAGAATCGTTGCTTTTGACTTTTACGGACAAGCCCATTCCAGCTGACGCTCCGAAGGAGATTCAGCTTTACACTGCCGAGGAAAAAGCCGCTCTGGAAAAGGAAAAAGAAAAACTCGAAAAAGAGAAAGAAAAACTTGAGAAAGAAATGGAAGCCGCCGGCAAAGACGACCCGTTTGACGAATAGGGAGTAGGCGTAATTAGGGAATAGGAAATGGGGAATAGGGAATAGTATTCGCCTGCGGCGAATTTAAAAACTACTCCCTATTCCCTACTCCCTATTCCCTCCTAACCACTAACCACTTACCACTAACCATGAAACACTCACATTTAATCCGATTGTCCGCGTTAATTATTTGCGCGATTGCATTTTTACTTGCTGGTTCCGTCCAAGCGGAACAGACTGTCCCGCAAACGGTGAAATCGTCTGACGGTCAGACGCTCAAACTGGTTTGGCATGACGAGTTCAACGGAACGGGTTTGCCTAATCCCGCGGACTGGACGTACGAATACGGGTTCATTCGCAACGGGGAAAAGCAGTTCTATACAAAAAACCGATTAAAGAACGTCTACCAGAAAGACGGCAAGCTGACCATCGAGGCGTTCAAAGAGGACTTTGAAGAAAACGACAAGAAGGCGCAGTACACGTCTGGCAGCATTACAACCTTTGGACGTCACAGCTGGACGTACGGTCGAATTGAAGTCCGCGCCAAACTGCCCAAGGGCGTCGGAACGTGGCCCGCCATCTGGATGCTGGGAGAAAACATCCATCAAGTCGGCTGGCCCGCCTGCGGCGAAATCGACATCATGGAATACGTCGGGTTCAATCCGACTCAGGTTCACGCCACCGTTCACGCCAAAGGGAACAAGGATTGGCACATTCAAAAAGGGGCGAACATTCGTCTGGAAGGCATTGAAGATCGCATGGCGGTCTACGCTGTCGAATGGACGAAAGACAAAATGGACTTCTTTGTTGACGACCAGAAATACTATTCCATCGAACTGGACAAGTTTGATTCGTTGGGACGTCCGTTTGACCTGCCGCATTACTTGATTCTCAACCTGGCTATCGGCGGCGGATGGGGCGGTCAAAAGGGAATTGACGATTCCATTTTCCCGGTAAAATACGAATTCGACTACGTTCGCGTCTATCAGGCGCAGGACGTCAATACCGCTAAAGTCAAAGAAAAATCTCTTTTTGACGGGACGCTGAAAAACTGGTCGAAGGTGACGAAATACGATTTCGACTCCGCTCCCGATCCCAAGGTTGTCAACGGGGCGATTCAGCTGCCTGCAGGGAATCCCGGGTCTGGAATCAAATACAACGGACGCTTTCCCAAAATCAACTATGAGCTGACTTATCAGGCTCGCCGCGTTGACGGTAACGACTTTTTCGGCTTGGCTGTTATTCCGTACAAAGACAAATGCTTTGGATTCGTTCTGGGCGGCTGGGGCGGCTCGCTGTGCGGGTTCTCCTGTCTGGACGGATTCTCCGCTGACGAAAACAGTTCAACGTTTACCTACGATTTCAAAAACAACGTCTGGTACGATGTTAAATTGGTAATCACCGAGAAAGAACTGGTCGTTTACATCAACGGCGAGAAACTGTCAACCGTCGACATGGAAGACAGAACTGTCAGCAACCGCATGGAAGTCGAGCCGATTGAACCGTTCGGATTTGCCACCTGGTACACAACGGGCGAAATCCGCAACATCGTCATCCGAAAGGTGGAAAAATAAAAATCTCTTGTTGTTAAACCAGATATTAGAGTAAAACGAAAGCGGCGTCCAAGCGCCGCTTTTATTATTTCTATTTCGAGTCGAAAACAATGCGTTTTCAGCCTTTTCCGCTCAACTCGCTGACCAGTTTGGCAAGCGATTCCGGAGAGTCGCTTTGGATAATAGCGTCAATCCGACTGGCGGGAACGTGAGCGTTTGTCATTGCGGCGCGAGCGCGTTCCCACAGCTTTTGACGTTTTTTCCCCTCAGAGAGATATAAGTCTGCAACCAGTTCGCTGAGCTTCTGAAGGGAAATGGCGTCGAGGTTTTCGTAATAACGATGAATGACTTTCTGTTGATAGGCGGAGTATTCGGGCATGGGAGGCAGTAGGGAGTAGGCAGTAGGCAGTAGGCAGTAGGGAGTAGGCAGTAGGGAGTAGTATTTAAATTCGCCGCAGGCGAACAACTATTCCCCATTCCCTATTTCCTATTCCCTATATTCGCCGTAGGCGAAACACTATTGCCTACTGCCTCTTGCCTGTTGCCTAAATCACATCTGCCACAGATAATACGCTTTGGGCGATGCGGCTTTGTTGACGACATTTTTGACGTCCTCGACAACGTTTGGCTTGTCGCTTTGCTGGATTGAAAGCAGCATTTCTTTGAATGAAGCTTCTTTCGTGTATTTAACAACCTGAGCGGATTTGGGACTGATATGCGCCATCTCGCAAGCCCGTTCGACGGCGTCGTCCAGGAATCCGATTTTATCTACCAACCCCAGCTCGAGAGCCTGATTGGCGGAATAAACCTGACCTGTTGCCAGATCGTCCAGTTCTTTGGGATTTTTAGCGTATCGGGGACGTCCATTTTTAATAATATCCTTAAACCGGATAAATGAATCATCGACCAAATCCTGGAAAATCTTTCGATGTTCATCTGTAAGCGGCGTAAGTGGAGATCCCATTGCCTTATTGGGACCGCTGGTAATCGGGTCTTCAAAAACGCCCAGCTTTTTATTGAACAGTTCCGAGGCGTCGTATCGAGAGATAATTACGCCGATTGAACCCGTCCAGCCTGTCGGTTCTATGAAAATGGAGTCTTCTTCATCGCCAACGCACATGGAAACGTAATAACCGCCGCTGCAAGCCATGGATCCCATGCTGACAACGATCGGCTTTTTCTCTTGAAGCTTTTTGAGTCGGTTGAGAATGTAGTCTGATCCGGAAACCGTTCCGCCAGGGGAGTCGACTCGCAAAACGACAGCTTTAACGTCGTTGTCGTCCATGGCGGCGTCGATAAAGTCCTTGTAATCCTCTCCGTCTTCAATCGTTCCGGTAATGCTGATGATGGCAACTTTCTTGGAACTGTCTTCATCGCCAGAGTAGAATTTCTCCTGAACGTTCTTTTTCGACTCTTTGAAGGAATCGGACAGCAAACCAAAAAACGCCATGTTGCAACTGAGTGAAAACAACAGTATAATAGCCAGCATTATCAGAAGAAACGTTTTCCAAAATCCAGATTTAGCTGGAACGAGAATGAATCTGTTGATAACAGGTTGAGTTTGCATTGGCGGGACGTCTGCATAAAATCCCGCATTCATGGGTGGATCCATTGGATTGGAATTATTGTAATAATTTGTACTCATGGTAAACAGTGGGTTAAAGGTTAGTGCAAGCTTGAGCTTCTAAATGAAAAATTGGAGCGTTCACTCAAAGATTGTTTTACGACAAAGTTCTACATTACTCTTTTGCAATTTTAGACTAATAATAATTGTGGTAATGTAAACTTCCCATTAATCCTATTTTAACTAAAAAAATATTTTTGTAAATACTTTATTATTAGAATTGAGAATAGAATTGTAAAATTTTTGATTTTATGGTACAATAGGGTGTAGGGAGCAGGCAGTAGGCAGTAGTAATAAGTTATTAGTGGTTAGTGGTTAGGACGCAAGCGCTAATCCAACTTACCACTTACTACTAACCACTTACCACTCCCTAATATACTACTTAATTTTGTTTTTATAATCCGATCAAGGAGTAAACAGTGTATATATCAGCAACAACGCAGTGTTTTCCTAATGCATCGTTGAGCGAAGCGGTCGACGCGTTAGCTGAACAGGAGTTTGGTTATCTGGAAACGTTTATTTACGAGCAGGGCGGGGTAATAAAGCCTTCTGACGTTCTAAATCATTTTGACGAGGTTGCCGCGTTATTTCGAGGAATAACCCGTATGACCCCGTCGGTATTCAGTATTGACATCCCTTCAGAACAGGATTTTAAAGCGCAATTCAGAGCGTGCTGCAAACTTGCGAAAATTAACGGAATCGTTTCTTTGGTTTTGAGGTCTTCGCCGTTGGGTTTTCCTTTTAACGAAGAAATCGAGCGTTTGGAATACGCTGTCGAGGAAGCGTTTACATCTGGTTGCGTAGTAAGCGTTTTGACCGAAAAGGGACGCATTTCCGAAGATTTGCAAACGACGTTAGGTTTTTGCAATCGGATTCACGGTTTGACGGTCGCTCTTGATCCGAGTTACTATCTCGGAGAAGCGATGCAGTCCAAGATGATGGAGTCGCTTTTGCCGTTTGTCAACCACGTTCGACTGAGAGATTCCAAACCGGGCGTTTACCAAACCAAAGTAGGGCAGGGCGACTTTGAATTTGGGAAGCTGATTAATCAACTGGATAAAGTTGGATACAAGCGAGCGTTAAGCATTGATATCGTCCCGCAGGAGGATGCAGATCATCTTGTGGAGCTTCGAAAAATGCGCATGCTGTTGGAAAGCCTTGTATTATAAACGAGAGGGAACAGGGAGCAGTAATAAGTTATAAGTAGTTAGTGGTTAGGATGCAAGCGCTACTTTCACTTACCACTTACCACTAACCACTTACCACTGTCTATTCCCTATTCCCCATTCCCCATTCCCTATTCCCTATTCCCTATTCCCTATTCCCTATTCCCTATTCCCTACTGTCTCTCTTACGCGGCTCCGCGTGAGGCTATTCCCCATTCCCTATTCCCTCCTCAGCGGGTAATATCCGCCCTCCGTAAGCAATCTCCCCCCAATTCTGA